>JAJYGK010000087.1 GCA_021790715.1 Chloroflexota bacterium | reverse complement strand
CGCTGAGCACGACCGAGCACGAATCGGGGGCCACGGCGTGGCCGCGAGGCGGCGGCGCCCGCCCCGCAGCGCGCCGGGCGGCCCGCACGGTCGGATACGGTTCCGCCGGTGCACGTTGCGCAGGCAGCGGGCGTCCGGCGACGTCGCGGTGTCCAGCCAGGGCCGTGCGTGCAGGCAGCGGGCGTCCGGCAGGGGGCACGGGGCAGGTCCGCCGGAGCGCTGGCGCCCACGGGGCAGGCCCACCGGAGCGCAGGGGGCACGGGGCAGGTCCGCCGGAGCGCTGGCGCCCACGGGGCAGGCCCAACGGAGCGCCGGCGGCCCCTTGGCTGCAGGCCCAGGGCGCTTGCGGCCTCGGGGCACCTCCGCTAGCATTGGAAAAACCCCGGAGGACGTTCGACCATGGCGAAGTATGTCTTTGTGACCGGAGGGGTGACCTCCTCGCTCGGCAAAGGCATCACCGCCGCCAGCATCGGTCGCCTGCTCAAGAGCCGCGGTCTCTCCGTCTCGATCCTGAAGCTCGACCCGTACATCAACGTCGATCCGGGCACCATGTCGCCGTACCAGCACGGCGAGGTCTTCGTCACGGACGATGGCGCCGAGACGGACCTGGACCTGGGTCACTACGAGCGTTTCATCGACGAGAACCTGAGCCAGCTCAGCAACGTGACGACGGGTCGCATCTACCAGGCCGTCATCGCGAAGGAGCGGCGGGGCGACTACCTGGGCGGGACGGTGCAGGTGATCCCGCACATCACCAACGAGATCAAGGAGCGGATCCAGCGCGTCGCGCGCGACGGCCGCGCCGACGTCGTGATCGTGGAGGTCGGCGGGACGGTCGGCGACATCGAGTCGCTGCCGTTCCTCGAGGCGATCCGCCAGATGCGCAACGACGTGGGGCGCACGAACGTGCTCTACGTCCACGTGACGCTGCTGCCGACGCTGGCCGCGACTGGCGAGCTCAAGACGAAGCCCACGCAGCACTCCGTCAAGGAGCTGCGCGGCATCGGCATCCAGCCCGACGTCATCGTGCTGCGCTCCGACTCCGAGGTGCCCGACGAGCTGCGCGACAAGATCGCGCTCTTCTGCGACGTGCCCGCGGCCGCCGTGATCCCCGCCACGACCGCGGACACGATCTACGAGGTCCCCCTCATGTTCGAGGAGGCGGGCCTCGGCGACCTGGTGGTCGGGGGGCTCGGCCTCGGTGATCGCGTCCACGAGGCCGACCTCGTCGACTGGCGCGCGCTCGTCGAGCGGATCAAGCGACCCACGCCGGACCTCGAGGTCGCGCTTGTCGGCAAGTACATCGAGCTGCCCGATGCGTACCTGTCGGTCACGGAGGCGCTGCGCCATGCAGGGTGGGCGCACGACCGGTCGATCCGCGTGCGCTGGGTGGACTCGGAGACGCTGACGACCGACACGACCGCCGACGTCCTCGCGGGGGTGGCGGGCGTGCTGGTGCCCGGCGGCTTCGGGCACCGCGGCATCGAGGGCAAGATCCTGGCGGCGCGGCACGCCCGCGAGCGCGGCCTGCCCTACCTCGGGCTGTGCCTGGGCCTGCAGTGCGCGGTGATCGAGTTCGCGCGCGACGTGCTGGGCCTGCGGGACGCGAACTCGACCGAGTTCGACATGTTCACCCCGGATCCGGTCATCGACTTCATGCCCGATCAGCGCGACCTGGAGGACAAGGGCGGGACGATGCGGCTGGGGATCTACCCCGCCCGCCTCACGCCGGGCACGAAGGCGGCCGCGGCGTACGGCACCGAGGTCATCTACGAGCGGCACCGCCACCGGTTCGAGGTCAACAACGCGTACCGGCAGGAGCTGGAGCGGGCCGGCATGGTGCTGTCGGGCCAGTCGCCCGACGGGCGTCTCGTCGAGATCGTGGAGCTGCGCGATCATCCGTGGTTCGTGGCCAGCCAGTTCCACCCTGAATTCAGGAGCCGGCCCGACCGGCCGCACCCCCTGTTCAGCGCGTACGTCGGCGCCTGCATCGCGAACGTCGAGGCCGGGCGCGCGGGCGCGACGGAGGTCGCGGCCGGGCTCGGCTGAGATGCCGCGCCGGGTGCGCGGCGAGAGGAGGCCGCCCGAGGGCGCGCCGGAAGGAGTTCCATGAAGCTGTTCATCGACACCGCCGACATCGACGAGATCCGCACGGTCGCGACCTGGGGCGTGCTCGACGGCGTCACGACCAACCCGTCGCTCTTCGCGAAGACGAGCGGCAAGACCTACGACGAGGTGCTGCAGGAGATCTGCGGGATCACGTCCGGGCCGGTCAGCGCCGAGGTCGTCGCCGAGGACGTCGAGGGGATGCTCCGCGAGGGTCGCCACTTCGCGAAGCTCGCCGACAACATCTACGTCAAGGTCCCCATGAGCGAGACCGGGCTCGAGGCGCTCGCCCGCTTCCGCGCCGAGGGGATCAAGACGAACTGCACCCTGATCTTCACCGCGAACCAGGGTCTGCTGGCCGCGAAGGCCGGTGCCAACCTCCTCTCGCCGTTCGTCGGCCGCCTCGACGACATCAACCAGGACGGCATGATCGTGATCCGCGATCTCGTCTCGATCGTCGAGATCCACGAGCTCGACGCGGAGGTCCTGGCGGCCTCGATCCGCAACCCGCTGCACGTCACGCAGGCCGCCCTGGCCGGATCGCACATCGCGACGCTGCCGTTCAAGGTGTTCCAGCAGATGGTCCACCACCCGCTCACCGACAAGGGCATCGCGCAGTTCCGCTCCGACTGGGACAAGGCGCGCAAGGCGCTCGAGGCGAAGTCCGGGACTGCGGCGGGCGTGTCGGGGGCCGCCCGGTGATCCCGGCCGCCGCCTGCTGACGCGATGCCGGCGCCGGCGCGCGGCGTCGACGCCGTCCCCGCTCCCGATCGCGCCCGCGACGCGGGCGACCGGGCCCTGACGAGCCGCCCGACCGGCGTCTCGGTCCCCGCGCCGTTCCTCGTCGTCCTGTCGACCCTGTCGGTGCAGAGCGGCGCGGGACTGGCCGTCCGCGTCATCGACCGGGCCGGCCCCCTCGTGACCGTCTGGCTGCGGCTCGCGTTCGGCGCGGTCATGCTGGCCGTCGTGCGTCCCGCGTGGCGCTCCGACGTGCGGGCGTGGCGCACGGCGATCCTGTTCGGAGTCATCCTGGCCGGGCTGAACGGGACGTTCTACGTCGCGATCGGCCGGATCCCCCTCGCGGCGGCGGTGACGTTCGAGTTCTGGGGTCCGCTCGCGGTCGCGGTCGCCGGCTCGCGGCGCCGGCTCGACCTCGTGTGGGTCGCGCTTGCCGCGGGCGGGATCCTCACGCTCGCGGGCTCGCGCGTCGCCACGCACGACGTCCTCGGCGTCGGGTTCGCGCTGGCCGCGGGCGCGTTCTGGGCGCTGTACATCCTCGTCGGCACGCGGCTCACGCGGGCATGGCCCGACGGACGCGGGCTCGGCGTCGCGATGCTCACCGGCGGGGTGCTGACGGCGATCCCCGCCATCGTCACGGGCGGGCACTGGCTCCTCGATCCGTGGGTGCTCGGCGCCGGCGTGCTCGTCGCGCTGTTCAACAGCGTGATCCCGTACACCCTCGAGCTCGCGGCCATGCGACGGGTGCCCCCGGGCGTGTTCGGAGTGCTCACGAGCCTCGACCCGGCGTGGGCGGCGCTCATCGGCCTGGTGTTCCTCGGCCAGGCGCTCACGGTGCCGGAGTTCGTCGCGATCGGCATGGTCATCGTGGCGAGCGCGGGGACGTCGCTGGCGCATGCCCGGCTGCACCCGATGCCGGACGATCCGCTCGTCGTCGCCGACTGAACGTCACGACCCGACCCGGGCTGTGGGTCCGCCGCGCAAGGGCCGCGCAAGGGCCGATTGACCACCTGCCGTGGCGTGGTATGATCCCGGACGCACTCGTTCCCTGATCAGTCGCCGCCGGGCTGCCGCATCGGCCTTGCCCTGCGCATGTGCGGCGCGAGGGAACCGCCACGACGGCGCCTGTGCGTCCGACCGCAGCCACCCCGCGTTCCTTCGGCGTGTTGCCGCCCATCCATCCAACCTCGACCGGGACCCGCGATGAACATCAACGAACTCAAGACCAAGAACCTGCGCGAGCTCGTCGAGATCGGTGGCGACCTGGACGTCAGCGACGCGAGCGGCATGCGCCGCGACGAGCTCGTCGAACGGATCCTGCAGCGGCAGGTCGAGCGGGGCGGGCAGTCCTACGCGACCGGGATCCTCGACATCGTCGACGAGGGCTATGGGTTCCTGCGCCGGCACGGCCTGATGCCGAGCCAGGACGACACGTACGTCAGCTCGACCCAGGTGCGCAAGTTCGGCCTGCGCACGGGCGATCGCGTCGGCGGCGTGACCCGCTCCCCCAAGGACGGGGAGAAGTACTCCGGCCTGCTCCGGGTCGAATCGGTCAACGGCGTCGATCCGGAGACTGCGCGGCGTCGTCCCCACTTCGACGCACTCACGCCGATCCACCCGATCGAGCTGATCAACCTCGAGACCGACCCGAAGAACCTCAGCCAGCGCCTCATCAACCTCGTCAACCCGCTCGGCAAGGGCCAGCGCGCGCTGATCGTGAGCCCGCCGAAGGCCGGCAAGACGGTGCTGCTCAAGCAGATCGCGAACGGCATCACGGCGAACTACCCGGAGATCCTCCTGATGGTCGCGCTCATCGGCGAGCGCCCCGAGGAGGTCACGGACATGCGGCGGTCCGTGAAGGGCGAGGTCATCAGCTCGACCTTCGACGAGCCCACCGAGAACCACACGCACGTGGCGGAGATGGCGCTCGAGATCGCGAAGCGGCAGGTCGAGACGGGCCGCGACGTCGTCGTCCTTCTCGACTCGATCACGCGGCTCGCGCGCGCCTATAACCTCGCCCTCCCACCGTCCGGGCGCACGCTGTCCGGCGGCATCGACCCGATCGCGCTGTACCCGCCGAAGCGCTTCTTCGGCGCCGCGCGGAAGCTCGAGGAAGGCGGTTCGCTCACGATCATCGGGACGTGCCTGATCGACACGGGATCGCGCATGGACGACGTGATCTACGAGGAGTTCAAGGGCACGGGCAACTCCGAGCTGATCCTCGACCGGAAGCTCGCCGAGAAGCGCATCTTCCCCGCCATCGACGTGCAGCGGTCCGGCACCCGGCGCGAGGAGCTCCTGCTCGAGGAGGGGACGCTGCGCATGGTCTGGACCATGCGCCGGATGCTCTCGGCCGTGGGGACCAACGAGGGGATCGAGCTGCTGCTCAACCGGCTCGCGAAGACGGAGAGCAACGCCCAGTTCCTCGCCACGCTGACGAAGAGCCTCGACCAGTAGCGGCGGCGCGCCGTCGCGGCCCACCCGCGTCGCCGCCGCCGGCTCACTTGGCGCGCCGTCGCGGATTTGACGCGGCCGCCGGGCCGACTGTAAGCTCGCTGCAAGCTGATGGCCCCGCGCTCCACGGACCGGAGAGTCCACGCGGCGGTCGCATCCACAGTAGGGACGCACAGCTCATAGGCGCCCTGGGCGGTCGCTGATCCCACCTGCGCGAGCCCCCGCGACGCGACTCGCCCGCCTGCGCAGGAGTAGGTATTGCCGCACGCGAGCCGCGCCGCGCGCTGCGCGGACACCGTCATGCGCCCGGCACGCGTCCTTGCCCGGCGCGCGCGGACGGCCGTCCGGTTCGCGCTCGCCATCGGCCCCCGCGCAAGCGGCACGGCACGGCGGCTGTTCACGCCGCTCCGCTCGCGGGTCCGTGTGCGCACTCGGCTCGCGCGCCCGCAGCTGCGCGATGCGCGGGGAACGATCTACCGGACCGCTCCGTCACGCCGGCGCCTCGCCGGCGCGTCCGATTCTCTCGGCTCCCTCGGCGCGGTCCGTGCCTCGATCGTCGGGCGGGTCCGTCGCGTCGCGGCCGTCGCGTCCGTGCGGCGGCCCCCGTGGGCATGGGCCGCCGCGTCCGCACGGTGGCCGGCGCGGGCATCGGCCGCTCGCGCGTGGCTGGTCGTGGGGCTCGTGCTGGCGATCGCGGTCTCCGGTTCGCTCGTGCGCCTCCCGGCGACCGGGGGAGGGGGTACCGGGAACACGAACGGCGCCGGCAGCGCGTACGACCCGCGCATCGCGGAGATCAGCATCGACGGGCCGGACTCGCAGCAATGGGGCGCGGTCGCACCCTCGCCCACGCCGGACGAGTCGACGGACGACTGGGCCGCGGGCAGGATGCAGACCATGATCGACGACGGCGCGATCAGGCCGGTGACCGCGCCGGTGGGAGGCGCGGTCGTCCGCACCGATCTCACCATCTATCGCGTCCGATCGGGCGACACCCTCACCGGGATCGCGAGCCGCTTCGGGCTCTCGATGATGACGATCTGGTGGGCGAACCACCTGTCCTCGCCATCCGCGCTTCGCATCGGGCAGGCGCTCCGCATCCCGCCGGTCGACGGCGTCCTGTACACGGCGCGGTCGGGCGACACCGTCACGGCCGTCGCCCGCACGTACCACGCGAGCGCCGACGAGATCCGGGCCTACAACGGGCTCTCCGGCGACGAGCTGACGGCAGGCCTGGAGGTCATGATCCCCGACGGTCGCGGCGCGCCCGTGCCGACGCCGCGCGCGACGCCCGTGCCTCGACAGGTGGCGACCGTGGGAAGCGGCAGCACCGGCGCGTCCGCGGGCGGCGGCTCATCCGCCGCCGGCGGCTCGTCCGCCGCCGCGTCCGCCGGGGCATTCCTCCGCTGGCCGGTCCCCGGCGGGTACATCAGCCAGTACTTCTGGTCCGGCCACCCCGCCATCGACATCGCGGCGGCGACCGGCACGCCGATCCTGGCGGCGGCGGCCGGCGTCGTGATCTTCGCCGGATGGCGGAACAACGGCGGCGGCTACCAGGTCTGGGAGTCGTTCGGGGGGAACCGGTACGCGACGTACGACCACATGTCGGCCGTGATGGTGGGCACGGGGCAGCGGGTCGCCAGCGGCCAGCAGATCGGGCGCGTCGGCGCGACGGGCGTGGCCACCGGCCCGCACTGCCACTTCGACGTCTGGATCGGGCCCATCTGGGACGGCGGCTACCGCGTCAACCCGCTCGCGTACATCGCACGCTGAACGTCTGCACGGGATCCCGGGCGCACGCCGCCGCGTCCGTGCAGGCCGGCACCCGCTCGCGCACCCGCGTGCGCCAGACGCGCTTCCCGCGCGCCGTCCGGACCGCCGGCCGGCCCGCCGTCCCCTGCTAGGATGCTGCCGATGTTCCTCGATCGCGCCACGGTCTGGCTCCGCGCCGGTGACGGCGGAGACGGTGCCGTCTCGTTCCGGCGTGAAGCCCACGTGCCGCGCGGTGGTCCCGACGGGGGAGACGGCGGTCGCGGGGGCTCGATCCACCTGCGCGTCGACGTCGGCCAGACGACGCTGTCCGACTACCGCTACCACCACCACTTCCGCGCCGAGGCCGGCGGGCGCGGCGCCGGGGCGCGGAAGCACGGCCGTGCGGGGCAGGACCTCGAGCTGGGCGTGCCGCCCGGCACCGCGGTGCTGGATGCCGAGAGCGGCGAGCTGATCGCGGACCTCGTGGCGGCCGGGCAGCGCGTGCTGGTGGCGCGGGGCGGCCGGGGCGGCCTGGGGAACGTCCACTTCGCGACGGCCACCCACCGCACGCCCCGCCACGCGCAGAAGGGCGAGCCCGGCGAGGAGCGGGCGCTCCACCTCGAGCTGCGCCTCATCGCCGACGTCGGCCTGGTCGGGCTGCCCAACGCGGGCAAGTCCACGCTCCTCTCGGCGCTCACGAACGCGACGCCGAAGATCGCCGACTACCCGTTCACGACGCTCGAGCCCAACCTGGGCGTGCTCGACCTGTCGGCGATCGACAGCGACGACGCCCGCCGCCCGTCGATCGCGGACGTGCCCGGCCTGATCGAGGGCGCGAGCTCGGGCGCGGGCCTCGGGCACGCGTTCCTCCGGCACGTCGAGCGCACCCGGGTGCTGCTGCACGTCGTCGATCTCGCGGCGCGCGACCCCGTCGGGGACAGGGCGATCGTGCGGGAGGAACTGCGGCTCCACGACGAGCGCCTGCTCGCGAAGCCGGGCCTGGTGGTGGCCAACAAGATCGACGTGCCGGGCGCGCGCGAGCGGCTCCCATCCTTCCTCGCGGCCTGCGAGGCGGACGGGCGGATCGTCGTGGCGGTCTCGGCGCGCGACGGCGAGGGGCTCCCGGACCTCGTCCGCGCGATCGCCGGCCTGCTCCCGGGCGCCGACGAGCTCGCCATGCCCCCGGAGCCGGCCGGGATCGTGGTCCATCGCTTCGATTCGGCGCGCGAGACGTTCGCCGTGGAGCGTGGGGAGGACGGCTTCCGGGTGCGCGGACGGCGCGTGGAGCGCCTGGTCGCCCAGACCGACTTCGAGAACGACGAGTCGGCGGAGCGCTTCCAGCGCGACCTCGAGCGGATGGGCGTCTCGCGCGAACTGCGCCGGGCCGGGGTGCAGCCCGGCGACACCGTCTGGATCGGAGACCGCGAGCTCGAGTGGGGCGACGAGGGGTGGGCGTGACGCCCGCGGCCTTCCGTGCGGGCACCGCCGCGCCGTCCGCCGCCGGAGCGTGGGGGATCCTCGGCGGCACGTTCGATCCGCCGCACTACGCGCACCTCGCCATCGCCGAGCAGGCGCGCGATGCGCTCGGCCTGGCCGGCGTCCTGTTCGTGCCGGCGCCGGTGCCGCCGCACAAGCTCGACCGCCGGATCACCCCCGTCGAGCACCGCGTGGCGATGGTCGAGCTGGCGACCGCCGACAACCCCGCCTTCCACGTCAGCCGCATCGAGGTCGATCGGGAGGGGCCGAGCTACACCGTCGACACCGTCGAGCGCCTGCTGGCCGACCCGCCCCGTCCCTGGGACCCCGACGCCGGCCTCGTCTTCATCCTGTCGGTCGAGGCGCTCATCGGCCTCGAGACGTGGCACGAGCCGGCCCGGCTGCTCGCCGAGTGCCGGCTGGCCGTCGTGCCCCGGCGCGGCTACCCCGTCTCGCCGCTTCACTGGATCGCCGAGCACTTCCCGGGGCGCGAGGACCGCATCCTCGTCCTGGACGGCCCGGACCTGGGGCATTCGGCGTCCGGGATCCGCGACCGCGCCGCGGCCGGACGCAGCATCCGCTACCTCGTCCCGCCCGAGGTGGAGGCGTACATCCGGGCGCACGGCCTGTACGGGGCCGGCGGCTGATCCCGGGGACGCGGTGCATCGGTGGGGGCATCATGGAGTGGGCGCCGGCGGCACGTGCCGTCCGGCGCATGCAGCATCGCGATGAGCGGACACCGCCGCGCGAGGAGGATCGATCGAACGTGACGGATCCCGTTCCCGCACCGGACGCGCGTCGTCCGGGCCTGCCGCCGCGCGACACGCCCGTGGCGATCGGCGCGCAGGAGGCGCTGTCCCTGGCGCGCCGCGTCGTCGAGCTGGCCGAGGACAAGAAGGCGTCCGACATCGTGCTGCTGGACGTGCACGAGCTGACGTCGCTCGCCGACTACTTCGTCATCTGCTCCGGCGGATCGGAGCGCCAGCTCGCCGCGATCGCGGACGGGATCGCCGAGGGCTGCAAGGCGGACGGGTTCCTGCCGCTCGGCCGCGAGGGCCGCGCCGGTGCCCACTGGGTGCTCCTGGACTTCGGGGCCGTCATCGTGCACGTGTTCGCCCCGCCCGAGCGCGACTACTACCAGATCGAGCGGTTCTGGTCGGACGCCCCGACGCTGCTGCGGGTGCAGTAGGCGCCCGGCCGCCCGGCCGCCTGCGTCGGATGGCGGAGCGACCCGTACTGCCGCGGTCGGTACGACAGGGGGATGCTCGCCCGGAGGGCGCGTCCATAGCATCGGGCCGTGATGGTCGGCGTGCGCCGACCGCGGAGCGAACGGGATCAGCACGATGCCCTCGGCCACCCTCGACTGCCCGGAATGCGGACGCCCGCTCGTCAACAGCCGCTTCGACGCGACCTTCCGCCTCGCGGATCGCAGCGAGCGGCTGTGTTTCGGGGTCCCGGCCGGGCTGTGCGGCACGTGCCATCAGCTCTACATCGATCCGGAGCTGATCGAGCTGCTCGGCCTCGACGCGGGCCGCTGCGTGTTCGCGATCGAGTCCGACGTCGTGCTGCAGGCGCGCGCGGGATCCGGCACGGAGTAGAGGGCCACCGGCCCTGTCGCGGCAATCCCCGGCGCGGAGCCGGGCCGGCACGGGATCAGCCGCGCACGTGCTCCACGAGCCAGAGGGTCAGCGCCAGCGGGCCGCTCATCGTGCCCGCCGAACGCCGGGCGTCCGACGACAGGCCCTTCGACGCGAGGTCGACCTCGAGCAGCGCCTCCAGGGCCGACTCCAGCTCGTCGACATCCCAGCGCATCGCCTGCTCCGCCAGGATCTCCGCCCGCTTCGGGTGCAGCCGGAGCGCCCCCACGATGTCGGCCGGACGCGCGCCGTGGGCCAGCCGGTCGCGGATCTCGAGCAGTTGGCGCAGCCGCCGGTGGAGCTGCGTGACGATGACCGGCAGCGCCGTTCCCTCCGCCAGCAGGGCCGAGCCGAGCCTGGCGGCGTCTCGCTGTCGCCGGGCGACGGCATCGAGGAACGCCCAGGTCGAGGCGGGCACGCTGGGGGCCACCAGCGCATCGACGTCCTCGCGCCGGACGCGAGCGCCGGGCCGGTAGAGGGCGAGCAGCTCGAGCTGCGCCTCGGCGAACTCGGTCTGGTGGCGGCGGTCCACGTCGCCGTCGCGCACCGTGCCGCCCACGCGCTCGGCGAGGAGGTGGCGGGCCGCCGGCTCGAGGTCGATCCCGAGCTCGGGAGCACGCGTCGCGATCCATTCCTCGAGGTGCCCCGCACGCGGAGCCTCGAGGCGCCGGACGGTGCCGCCGGCCTGGTCGATCGCCTGGCGCACGCGCGATGAGGCGGCCGCCGGCTCGCGCGCGCCGCTCGCCACGAGTTCGATGAACGCGACGCCGTTCCCGGGCGCGACCTGGCCGAGGAGCGCGACGGCCCGATCCTGGTCCGCCCGCGAGCGCAGCAGGGGGATCGGGTCGGCGACGACCGCGACGACGCCGGCACCGAACAGGGGCGACGTCGCGACGCGCATCGCCAGCGCGCCCAGCACGTCGGGTTCGGCCTGGTCGGGCCGCCACGCCGTCGGCGGATCTCCGTCCGGCGAGAGTCCGGCCACGAACCGCTCCACCGCGCGGCGCAGGGCAAGCGCATCGTCGCCCCAGAAGTAGGCGAGCGGGGAGCCGGTCACCGTCGTGCGGACGGCGCTGCGGCGATCAGCCGCGGGCCGCGGCCGGGAGTCCTGCCTCGCGCCGCCGCCGTGCCCCATCAAGGGTGGGCGCGACCCAGCGCAGGCGGCGCACCGCCAGCGGGCTGACGCCGGCCGTCTCGCAGACCTCGCGCTCGAGCCGTTCGGCGCGTGCACGGGCGCGCGCGAGGCTCTCGCGGTGCTCGGGGTAGCGCACGGCCCACCCGGCGAATCGCGCGCTCATCGCCTCCAGACGCTGGCCGGCGCGCTTGTCCGCGTACGCGACGATGCGCTCCTCGCGTGTCGCGACACCGTTCCAGCGACCGTAGCGGTCGGCGTCGAGCAGGCGCGTGATGGGATGGGCCGCCACCGCCCGGCCGAGCTCCGGGTAGCCGCGCTGGCTGAGCCAGCGCGCGCCCGCAGCGCCGTGCCCGAGCTCCTGGACGGGATCGTCATCCGGGAGGAGCTTGTCGATGTCGTGCAGCAGTGCCGCCGCCTCGACGAGCTCGCGGTCGACCGGCACGCCCCGCGCCGCGCACCGCTCGGCCAGGAACGAGGCGATCTCCGCGACGGCCGCGACGTGCGCGAGGTACCAATCCGGCGGATCGAATTCGAGCAGGATGTCGGCGGCTTCCGCCCGCGAGGGGATCACCTGCCGATTCTATGCAACACGAGAGGCGTCCGTCGGGCAGATCGGCACCGGTGGAACGATCATCTGCCGCCGCCCCGGCCCCCGAGACGAAGGCCGCGGCAGCTGCCCCGGCGATATCGGCCGGCTTCTCCGCGGTCCACACGCCCGACCTCGTCTCGATCCGGAGGTCGCGCCCGTTCGTGCTGAACGCGACGGTTCCGTCGAGGTCCGTCCGCAGGACCCGCGCGCCCGACGCCGCAAGCCGGTCGAGCGTCTCCGGCGCGGGGTGACCGAAGTCGTTGTCCGCACCCACGCTGATCGCGGCCACGACGGGTCGGACCGCGTCCAGCAGGGCCGCCGTCGTCGCGGTGCGGCTGCCGTGGTGGGCGACCTTCAGCACGTCGACCCGCGGCTGCCCGGCGGAGACCGCCCCACCCGAGAGCAGGGCGGCGTCCACCTCCTGCTCGGCGTCGGCCATCAGGAGGAAGCGTCGCGCACCGCATCGGACATCGAGCACGATCGAGACGTCGTTCACCGCGGTCCCGGTCGAGCCGGGCGCCTCCGGCACCGTGCCCGGCGCCGGCCACAGGACCCGCACGTCGATCCCGTCGATCCTGACCCGATCCCCGGCGGCGAGCCGTCCCGTGGACCGGCCGCGCGCCTGCAGCTCCGCGACCAGCGCCTCCCAGCCGGGACCCGACCCGCGCATCCCGGGCTCGACGACGCGGCCGACGCGATAGCGGCGGAGCAGCAGTGCTGCGCCCGCGACGTGGTCCTCGTGCGGGTGCGTCAGGACGAGGAGATCCAGTCGCCGATCCCAGGTCGGGATGCGCGCGTCGAGCAGCTGGACCAGGCGATCGGGGTCCGGTCCGGTGTCGACGAGCACCCTGCCGCCCGCCGGGCCCTGCAACAGGAGCGCGTCGCCCTGCCCCACGTCGAGCACGATGACGTGGAACCGGCCGTCCGGCCGGGCCGTCGCCACGAGCGTCAGCGCGACCAGGCCCGCGGCGGCGACGGCGCCCATCAGCCGGAGCCGGCGGTTCGCCCGCGGCCGGGGGTGCGAGGACGGTCCCGCTCCCGGCGCGGGCCTGCGATCGCCGCGCGTGAGACCGCCCGGTGCCGGCGCGGGACGCGCGCGCTCGCGGATGACGTGCCCGCAGCCGGCGGTCGCCGGCTCGCGAGGCGCGCGATGGCCCCGCCCGGGTTCGCGAGGGCCCCGTTCGTGCCGGTGGAAGGCGGCGGCGATGGGGCACAGGCGCTGCCGTCCACCCGGCAGGGCGACGGCGCCGACCGCGAGCACGGTGAGCCCGGCGAGGATCTGCTGGGCCGGTGGCCCGAGGGTGATGCTCGCGCCGGGGACGGCCGCCGCAAGCCGCGCCACGGCGACGAGCGCGCCGATGACGAGGCCCCCTGCCGTGCCGACCGCGGCGATGGCCCAGCCGGTGGCCGTGCCCAGGAGACCGGTCACCGGCGCCAGGACGCTCGGCGCGCCGGGCGCCGCCGCGAGTCCGGGTCCGGTGGCGCCGGGCACGGCGGAGACGAGCGATCCGATCCATCCCGCCGCGAGCGCCGCCGCCGATGCGGCCATCACCGGCACGACGAGCGGCGCGGCGACCAGGTTCGCCGCCGGAGCGACGAGCGAGATCCGTCCGAAGTCGAGGAGGACCAGGGGAAGCGTCGCCGCCTGTGCGGCCAGCGAGACCGCGAGCGAGTCGATCAGCCATCCCGGCGCCGCGAACCGCGCCCCGTCCCCGGAGACCCGCTCGTGGAACCACCCGGTCAGGGGCGTGCCCCATGCGAGGAGTCCGGCGGTCGCGGCGACCGAGAGCTGGAAGCCCGCGTCGCCGACCACGGCCGGATCGACCGCCAGCATCGCGACGACGGCGAGGCCGAGAGCGGAGGCCGCCGTGCCGGGCCGGCCCAGCTCCCGGGCCCCCAGCACGGCGCCCGCCATCGCGGCGGCCCGCACCACGCTCGCTCCGGCCCCGGCCGCGAGGGTGTAGGCGGCGATCACCGCCAGCGTCGCGACCGAGCGGCGGCGGCGGGCAATGCGGCGCAGCAGGGTGGAGAGCACCCCGGAAACGACGGCGATGTTCCAGCCGCTGATGGCGACGATGTGCGTGAGCCCCGCTGCCGTGAACGCGGCGGCCACGTCCCGGTCGACCTGGTCGCGCAGCCCGACGAGGATGCCCGCCGCGAGCCCGGCCTGGGGCGCGGGCAGGACGGAGGCCAGGATCTCACCGGCATCCCGGCGCCGGCCCTCCAGCCACGCCGCCGGACCTCCCGGTGCCGGCGCCCGGTCGAGGGTGCGAGCCGTCACGGTCCCGGCGATCCCGGCGCGGCGCAGGTAGTCGCCGAAGCCGGGCCCGTCCGGGGGTGGACGGACGGTCCCGGACACGGTGACGCGGTCGCCCGGGACGACCTCGGGATAGCGGGGAAGGCGCACGTAGAGGCGTACGCTCGGCAGCCGATCCCCGGGCGCCACAGCGACGACGGCCCGCTGTGCGCCGCCGGACGGGGCGGAGATCGAGACGACCTCCGCGACGGCATCGCGGAGCGATCCCGGCGGGGAGGTCTGCGGCGCGGCCGGCTGCATCGATCCGATCGCGAGGCGCAGCGCCACGAGGAGGGCCCCGGCGCAGAGGGCGGCCCATCTGCCAGAGGAGCGGGAGATCGCGAGGCCGGCCGCGGCCAGC
>JAJYGK010000079.1 GCA_021790715.1 Chloroflexota bacterium | reverse complement strand
ACGGCGCGACACCGCAGGACCTCGCGACGCCGGCCGCGGTGGAGGCGCCTCGTCCCGTCCTTTCTGCCCGGGCCGGCCGGTAGCGCGGCACGCCCGGGGGCGAGCTGGCCCTGCGAGCGCGGCACGTCCGGGGGCCGCGGCCGTGGGACTGCGGCGCCCTACGAACGCGGCAGCCCGCCCGATGCCGCCGCGTCACGGATCGCGGTGGCGCGCCACGCCGCCAGCCGCGGCCGGACCACCGGCACGAAGGCGACCGCGAGCCACGCCGCGAGCAGCACCGCGAACGCCGCCTCCTGGGCGAGCGCAACGGCGATCACGACGGGCTCGCTCCGCGCCAGCTGTGCCAGCGGCAGGTGGATGGAGGACGCGTCGACCGGGCTTCCGCCACCGCCGAACGCGCCCCCGCCGGGCACTCCGCCAGCTCCGGCGAACCCGGGTCCCGGCACGCCGCCTGCGCCCCCGAAGCCGCCGAACGCACCCGGGCCCGCGCCGGCCCCGGATCCGTCGAACCCGCCCCCGCGGGCGATCCCGAAGCCTCTGCCGATCGAGAGGGGCGCGGCGAGCACGGCATGGATGTTGACCGCGTTGGCGACGCCCACCGCCAGGTACCCCAGCGCCGGCGCCGCGATCCCGGACGCGAGGAGCGCGGCCGGGGCGAAGAACGCGAACAGGTAGCGCTCGTGCACGCGGGTGGGAAGCGCGTAGAACGCGAACGCCGCCAGCGCGAACCCGAGGACGATCGCCAGGCGATCGTCGCGCAGCAGGAGGCCGCCGGCCACCAGCAGCCCCACGAGCGCCAGCGCCCCGGCCCCGACGAGCACGGCGGGGAGGCCCGCCAGCACCGCCAGCGAGTCGGGCGTCCAGCTGCCCGTCGCGCTGCCGATCGCGGAGGCCAGCGGGTGGGGCCCGACGAGCGCCCACAGGTTGTAGGCATTCGCGGTGAGCACGGAGAACTGGCCGCCGGCCGAGACGTACAGCCCGATCAACCCGGCCGCCTGGCCGATGACGGGCACGCCGGCCAGGGCGGCCGGCGCGAACGCGTCGACGTCGAACGGGAGGACGGGCAGGAGCAGGGCGATGGCGAAGGCGATCGCGGACGTCCCCAGCCGGGCCGATCCCTGGTCCGCCAGGAACGTGGTCATCCGGGATCCGATCCGCCGGTCGAGGCGGGACAGGATGGCCCCCGGCCGGGGGACCGGTCCCGATCCGGCGCGCAGCAGGTGCCGTCGCACCAGGATCGGGATCAGCACGACGAGCACGACCCCGTCCTGCGGCTTGACGAGGAGGCTCAGGGCCGCCACCGCGGCGGCCGGCTCGCTCCAGCCGTCGATCAGCAGCAGGACGGCCGCCAGCATCAGCAGCGTCCCGACGGCGTCGACCTGCCCCCAGAGCGCGGAGTCGTACCAGGTCACGGGCACGAACAGGTAGAGCGCCGCGGCGACCACGCCCGCCCATCCGCCGAACCAGCGGGTCGCGGCACGGTACAGGAGCCACGCGATCGCGAGGTCGGCCGCGATCGCCGGCAGCTTGAGGAGCAGGAGCGTTCCCTGTGCGGAGGAGACGCCGAGCGCGTTCCCGACCGTCCCGCCGAGCACCCCCACCAGCCAGAGCACGTACATGTAGCCGGGCGGGTAGTTCGCGCTCGCGGACGAGGCGTAGAAGGATCCGGGACCCACGCGTGCCAGTGTCTCGGCCCACGATTGGAAGAGGCCCAGGTCGGACGAGAGGCCCTGACCGGGGAACAGCACCAGGGCCAGCGCGAGCCGCAGCAGGAGGCCCGCGACGAGGACGAGCGCGACGGCGACGCGGGGCCGGGGTGCGCGCATCGACGCTCAGGCCCGCGCGGGGCGCGCCGTCGCCGGTCCCGCGCTCCGCTTCACTTCGTCACCGCCGTGGAGCAGTCGTACAACGAGCCCGAGGCCGTACCGGCCGAATCGACGACCGTGCAGGTGCTCGTGACCCACGCGTCGACCGAGCCGGCGTCGCCGGTGCCGCCGAAGCCACCTCCGAAACCGCGCCCGCCGACGAGGACGTAGCGCAGCCTCCCGGACGCGACGTACGCCTGGAGTTGTGCGAGCGTCGGCGCGGGATCCGATCCCGTGAAGCCGCCCATCCCCATGACGGGCAGGCCCGTGGCCAACTCGATCGATGCCGCCTCCTGGGCGGACGACACGGCCACGATCCAGGTGGAGTTGCCGCGGTTGGCGACCAGGTACTGCAGCAGGGTCGAGTCGACCGAGCCTGCGTCTCCGCCGAATCCGCCGCCGGAACTGGCGCCCGGTCCTCCGGCCGCCGGTGTGCCGCCGGCCGGTGCGGCGCCTGCCTGCGACTCGTCCGACGGCGCCGCCGGCAGCGATCCGCCGCCGGCGCTCCCCGGAAGCGCGCCGCCCGAGCCGGTGAATGCGCCCGCGAACCCGCCGCCGAACCCGGCACCGCCGGGCCCGAAGCCGGTGTCCGTCGTCGGGCCCGGGTGAGGATCCGAGCCCGTGATCGAGCTCTGGACGGTGTCGGCCGCGTACGCCGCCGGCGCGAGGAGCACCGCGCACATGCCGAGTGCCAACGCGCCACCCGCGATCCGGCCGAGCCTCGGCCGCAGGCGCGGCAGCGTGGCCAGCACGAGGCCGGCACCGGAGAGCGCCGCCAGGCCCACGGCGACGGGACCCAGCCAGGGCACGAACTGCGGCGTCCGGGCGAGGAGCTGCCAGCCCCACCACGCGGACCCGATGAACGATCCCGCGAGCAGCACGGCGGCCGCGGTCGGCGCGACGCCCCCGGCCCTCGAGCGGAGTGCCCAGAGATCGGAGACGCCGGCGCCCACGAGCGCACCGATCGCCGGCGCGAGCGTCACCGCGTAGTACGTGTGGATCGTGCCGGACATGAAGCTGAAGACGGCCGCCTGCACGGCGAACCAGCCGCCCCACAGCAGGTAGCCGGCGAGTCCGCGGTCGGTCGGCAGCGCCCGGCGCCGCAGCCAGAGGCCGACGATCAGGCACCCGGCCGCGAGCGGGACGAGCCACGCGATCTGGCCGAAGAACTCGGCGTTGAAGAGGCGCAGGAGCCCCGCGACCCCGCCGAAGTTGGCGCCCCCGCCACCGCCGGGGCCCGTGCCGCCGAAGATCCGGCCGAGCCCGTCGTAGCCGAAGATGAGGTCGAGCGGAGACCCCGTCGTGCTGCCGCCGATGAAGGGCCGGCTGCCGAGCGGGATGGCCTGCACGACGGCCACCCACCACCCGCTCGCCGCGAGCACCGAGAGCCCCGCCACCAGCAGGCCGACGAAGCGGCGCCGCAGCGGGGCATCCGCGGCGAACGCATAGACGAGCGCGAACGCCGGCAGGACGGTATACGCCTCCAGGTACTTGGCGAGGAACGCGAACCCGACGAGGATCCCGGAGACGGCCACCCACCGGTGGCTCCCGTCGTCCAGCGCGCGAAGCAGCGCCAGTGCGGCCGCGACCATCAGCAGCGTCAGGATCGCGTCCGGGTTGTTGAAGCGGAACATCAGGACCGCGGCCGGCGTGAGCGCGGTGACGAGCCCGGCGATGACCGCGGCCAGCGGGCCGAAGGAACGGCGGACCGCGACCATCACGAGTGCCACGGTGAGGATCCCGGCCAGTGCCTGGGGCAGCAGGATGCTCAGGGGGTCGAGGCCGAGCAGCCGGACCGAGAGGCCCATCAGCATGGTCGAGAGCGGCGGCTTGTCGACGGTGATGAAGTTGCCCGCGTCGAGCGAGCCGAAGAACCATGCCGACCAGCTCTTCGACGCCGCCAGCGCGGCGGCGGAGTAGTAGGTGTTGGCGTAGCCGTTCGCGGTGAGGTTCCAGAGGTAGAGGACCGCCGCCAGCGCGGTCACCGCCACGTACGCGACACGTGCCCGGGCCGCCTCGGCGGTGCGCGGGCGCGCGAAGTCGCGCAGCGGTGCGAGGAGGGCCGCCCGGCGACCCCCTGTTCGGCCGGCGCCGAGGTCGGCGGGCGGGGCGGTGCCGGCGTCGCCGGTCCCGCCGCGCGTGATGACGGTCATCGGGGAGTCCTTTCGAGAGCCGGGGACGGGGTGAGGGCGCCGCGCACGCCGAGCGCGGACCGGAGCAGGACGAAGCGCGAGAGCGTGGCCGCGACGTTGGCGGCCAGCAGCACCACGACCTCGACGACCCGGGACGCATGCGGGGCGAGCACGTGGAGCACCGCCAGGGACGCCGACGTGATCGCCAGCGCCACGGCGAACGCGAGCAGGCCCGCGGCGTGGTCGCGCGCGAGGCCGTCGCGCCCGTGGACGTCGAAGGTGAGGCGCCGGTTGGCGGCGGTGTTCGCGATGGCCGTCGCCAGCAGCGCGGCCGCGTTCGCGACGGCGGCCGAGGTCGAGCCCCGGAGCACCGCGTACAGCACGACGTACGCCGCGGTGCTCAGGACGCCGATGGCCGCGAACGAGGCGATCTGCCGGAGGCTGCGACCGCGAGGGGTCGCGGCGAGGCCGGCCAGGCGGGCTCGCACGATGGGGAGCGAGGTTCCTGCGGACATGCCGGCAGTCTCGCCGCCCACTCTTTCGATCGGGTTACGGCCCCGATGGGGAGGCCCGGGCGGCGCGCTGAGGTCGGGCGGGATCGTCGGCACGGGACGCGATCTTCGCGCGCCTCGCTGAACGCTCCCTGAAGCGGAGCTCCGGGGGACGCGGCCCCGAGGCACGCGCCGCCCCGGTCGGCCCTCTGAGGTCGCGATCAGCCCGGGGATTCCAAGCGTACCGCGCACCAGGGCGCGGCCCGTGCGGGCCCGGCTCGCCGGCGCGGTCTCGCCGGCGCGGTTCGCGACTCGCGCGCGAGACCGCGACTTGCCGCCGCGACTCCGATCGGGTGGCCGGGCAGGCGCTCCGCGGTCCGGGCGGCTACTCGCTGCGGTCCGGCGGCCAGGTGCCCATGACCTGGCGCAGGATCGCGAACTCGCCGATGTGGTACGCGTTGTGATCGCCGACGAGGCGCACCTGGCGCACGATCGTGTGACCGGGCGTGCCGGGGATCGGTGCGAGCAGGTCGGTCGCCGGGTCGGCCACCAGCGCGTGCAGCGCCGACCGGTCGGCCCGGAAGCCCGTGATCGTCGCCTGCAACTGCTCCGGGGTGGCGGTCGCGTCGCGCGCCGGCCAGTACTCCTCCGGCCAGTTCGGGGCGATGTAGTCGCGGTTGCGGACGTAGTCCAGGATGTCGTGCTGCGCGATGCGGATGTGCTCGAGCAGGTGCCACGGCGTGTACGTGACGTTCGGCGGCCGGCGGTTGATCGCGTCGCCCGGGAAGTCCGCGACCGCCTCGTCGAACGGCATGTGGGCGCCGCGCCCGTCGATCAACTCGAGCAGCTGCTGCCGCAGGACGTCGCTCTCGGCCATCTCGTACCCCCTGTCTCGGTCGGGTCACGTCGGCTCGCCGCGCAGCCCGGCCACGGGCTACTCCGCCCGCACTCCCGCGAACAGGTCCGTCTCCGGGATCCTCGTCGGCACGACCCAGGATTCGCGCAGCGTGAAGTCCTCGCTCGGCGCGAACCGCGCCCACTCGTCCGGGCCCAGCGCGATGAACGGATTGTCCGCCGCCATCTGCGTGACGTGCTCGCGCAGCGCGGCGTGCTTGTCGCCCAGGTACTCGCGCACGTCGACGCGCGTCGTCACCGGCCCGGTCGCCTCCATCATCTGCTGCATGTACCGCTCGCGTTCCCGTCGCTGCTCGTCGGTCTCGTCGGGCTGCGGCTCCCACCACGACTCGAGGCCGCGCTCCCGCAGCAGCTGCGCCAGCTCGTCGCGACGCTCGATGTCGAACACCGACTCGTAGAGCTTCAGCGGCCGCCAGGGCCCCACCGAACCCCGCCCCTCGAGCTGCTCCGGGTACCACGCGGGATCGCCGGCGCGCGCGAAGGCCCCCTTCGCGACGAGGGCCGCCCGGATGTGGTCCGGGTGCCCGTACCCGCCGAAATCGTTGTAGCTGACCATCACGTGCGGACGGTCCTGCCGCACGATGCGCACGAGCCGGCCGATCGCCTCGTCCATGTCGGCCTGCCAGAACGCGCGCGGGTCGTCGTTCTCGGGGTCGCCCATCATCCCCGAGTCGCGGTAGTCCAGCCAGCGGTGCTCGATGGGACCGAGGTGTGCGAGGGCGCGGGCGAGCTCGCCCTCCCGGATCTCGGCCAGGCGCGCGTGGTTCTCCGCCGTGTCGAGCTCGGGGACGAAGATCTTGCCGTTCTCCCCCCGGTTCGACGTGACGCAGACCACGCGGACGCCGGCCCGCGCGTACCTCGCCATGATGCCGCCGGTGGTGATCGTCTCGTCGTCGGGGTGGGCGTGGACCGTCATCAGGGTCAGCCGTTCGCTCATCTGCGCATGGTAAGGGTCCGGGCCGTGAGGCCGGCAGGTTCGCCCCGACGGGCCCGCCTCCGTGCGCCGCGCGCCCGCCCCGCCTGCTTCCGGCCGGCACGGGCCGGCCCCCGTTGGCCCGGGATGCGATCATCCGCGGATGGACGCCGATCGCCGCAGGGAGCTGCGGGCGCAGTACGAGACGCGGCCGGCCGAGGCGGGCGTGTACGCGCTGCGGAACACCGCCACGGGGCAGGCCTTCGTCGCGGCGACCACGGACCTGCGGAGCGCCCGGAACCGGCTCGACTTCGCGAAATCGACCGGCATGTCCGGCGCACTGGATCGCCGGCTCCTGCCGGAGATCCGCCGCCACGGTCTCGACGTCTTCGAGTTCGAGGTGCTCGACCAGTTGGAGGTGAAGCCGGAGGCGACGGTCGACCAGGTGCGCGCCGACCTCGCCGCCCTGGAGGCCCTCTGGCGCGAGAAGCTGGCCGGCACGCGCGACGAGCCGGACCCGACGGCATGACGGAGGCGGCCGGCGCGACGGGCGGGCCGTGGGCTCGGGGGCCCCTGGCCGGGCTGCGCGTCTGCGACCTGTCGACGGTGCTGGCCGGGCCCTACTGCACGATGCTGCTGGCCGACCTGGGCGCCGACGTCGTCAAGGTCGAGCCGCCCGAGGGCGACGGCACCCGACGGTGGGGACCGCCGTGGGCGGGCGCGCCGGACGCGGGCGTCCCCTACCCGGAGGGTGACCCGCGCGCCGATCCCGGGTACCGCGGCGAGGCCGCCTACTACCTGTCGATCAACCGCAACAAGCGGGGAATCCGGCTCGACCTCAAGTCCGGACCCGGGCGCGAGGTCCTGCGGCGGCTCCTGTCCACCTCGGACGTCCTGGTCGAGAACCACCGCGTCGGGGGCCTCACCCGCCTCGGGTTCCCGGACGAGGAGCTCGAACGGCTCAACCCGCGCCTCGTGCACCTGGCGATCAGCGGGTTCGGGCCCGACGGCCCGTACCGCGACCGGCCGGGGTACGACTTCATCGTGCAGGCGATGGCGGGCCTCATGTCGATCACCGGCATGCCGGACGAGGCCGGGGGCGAGCCGACCAAGGTCGGCGTCGCGATCGTCGACCTGGCGACCGGGATGCTGGGGGCGGTGGCCGTCCTGGCCGCGCTGCTCGGCCGGGACCGCGAGGGAGGGCCGGCGGACGGCCGCGGCCAGCGGATCGACATCAGCCTCTTCGAGTCCACGATCGCGTGGCTGGCGAACCAGGCCGCGAACCACCTGGTGGGCGGCGCGGTGCCCGGCCGCCTCGGCAACGCCCACCCCAACATCACGCCCTACGAGACGTTCCGGACCGCGGACGGGTCACTGGCGGTCGCGGTGGGGAGCGATCGCCAGTGGCCACGGTTCTGCGGCGCGGTGGGCCTGCCGGAGCTGGCCGGCGACGAGCGCTTCGCCACGAACGGCGCGCGCATCGGGCACCGTGCCGAGCTCCGCACGCTCCTCGAGGAGCGCTTCGCGTCCGGCACCTCGGCCGAGTGGACGGCGCGCCTGCTGGGCGCCGAGGTGCCCGCCGGGCCGATCAACGACCTCGCGGAGGTGTTCGCCGACCCGCAGGCGCGTGCCCGCCGGATGGTCGAGTCGGTCGCCCACCCCACGATCGGCGAGCTCCGGACGACCGGGATCCCGTTCAAGCTCTCGGCCACCCCCGCCTCCGTCCGGACGGCCCCGCCGCTCCTCGGGCAGGACACCGACGAGGTGCTGGCCGGGCTCGGCTTCGCGCCCGACGAGGTGGCCCGCATGCGCGCGTCCGGCGTGGTCTAGACTCGGCCGGACCGAGACTGGGCCAGGGAGGACACGGTGGCGGACGAACGCGAGCGATGGGCGCTGATCCTGGGCGCGAGCAGCGGCTTCGGCGAGGCGACCGCGCTGGCCCTCGCGGAAGACGGGTATCACGTCGCGGGCGTCCACCTGGACCGCCGGGCCGGGATGCGGCACGTCGACGAGATCTGCGATCGGATCCGGTCGTTCGGCCGGGAAGCGCACTTCTTCAACGTCAACGCCGCGGATGACGAGCAGCGGGCAGGCGTGATCCGGGCCCTGCGCGGGCGCTTCGACGAGTCCGAGGCAGCGGGCCGTCATCCGTACGTGCGCGTGCTCCTGCACTCGCTGGCGTTCGGCACGCTCAAGCCCTTCCTGTCGACCGATCCGGCCGGGGCGATCAGCCGCAAGAACATGGAGATGACGCTCGACGTCATGGCCAACAGCCTCGTGTACTGGTCGCAGGACCTCGTGCGCGGCGGCTTCATCGAGGCCGGATCCCGCATCTACGCCATGACGAGCGAGGGGTCGAGCCGGGTCGTGGAGAGCTACGGCGCCGTGAGCGCGGCGAAGGCCGCCCTCGAGTCCCACTGCCGCCAGCTGGCGAGCGAGCTGGCGCGGCTCGGCACGGGCGCGACCTGCAACGCGATCCGCGCCGGCGTCACGATGACGCACGCCCTCATGCAGATCCCCGAGCACGAGGCGCTCGTGCGCGAGGCGGGCCGGCGGAACCCGAGCGGCCGGCTGACCAGCACGCAGGACGTGGCGCGCGCGATCGTCACGCTGTCGCGGGACGGCACGGAGTGGATGACGGGGAACATCCTCGGGATCGACGGCGGGGAGTTCGTCACCGGATGACCGCCAGGTGAGCGACGCGTCATCCGCCGATCTCGAGGGCAGGCTGCCCGACGGCACCGGCGTCGTGGTGCTCGGCGCGATCAACGTCGACATGGTCGTCGGCGGCGCCGCGTTGCCGGCCCCCGGGGAGACGGTCGTCGGCGGCACGTTCGCCATGCACCAGGGCGGCAAGGGCGGGAACCAGGCCGTCGCCGCGGCCCGGGCCCTGCGCGGCGGGCCGTGCGAGGGCTCCGTGGCGATCGTCGGAGCCGTCGGCGACGATGCGTTCGGCCGGGAGGCCCTGGACGCACTGCGCGCGGAGGGGATCGACTGCGGACACGTCCTGGTACGCGAGGGTGTGGCCACAGGCGTCGCCCTGATCGCGGTCGACCGCGTCGGCGAGAACCAGATCGCGGTCGCGCCCGGGGCGAACGCGACCCTCGGGCCCGCGGACGTCGAGGCGGCGCTGCGGTCGCTGCTGGGTCCGGAATCGATCCTGCTGGCGAGCCTCGAGGTGCCCGTCGACGCGGTGCTCGCCGCGGCCTTCGTCGCCCGCCGGGCCGGCGCGCGCTTCGTCCTCAACCCGGCGCCGGCCGGCGACGTGCCGCTCGCGCTGGTGCGTCTCGCCACGCACGTCACGCCGAACGCGCTCGAGCTCGACACGCTCGTGCCCGAGTTCGCCGGCGACCCGGCACGCGCGGTCCGCCGGCTCGCCGAGACGGATCGCGAGCTGCGCGTGGCCGTGACGCTCGGACCGCGCGGCGTGCTCGCGTTCGGGCCCGACCTGGACCGCACGTTCGCGGCGCTGGAGGTGACGCCGGTCGACACGGTCGGCGCGGGCGACGCGTTCAACGGCGCCCTCGCGGCCGCACTGGCGGAGGGCCGGCCGTTCGTCGAGGCCGTGCGCCGGGGTCGCACCGCGGGCGGGCTCGCCACGCAGCGACCAGGAGCGCGGGAGGCGATGCCGATGCGCGCCGAGATCGACCGGGCGCCCGAGCCGCGCTGACGGTCGTGGGGCCCGGGGAACCACGGAGGACTGACAGGACGGTGACGGCCGCGTGACACGCCTCGGCGACGTTCCGGACTTCGAGCTCGAGCGGTTCTTCGACCGGTTCGAGTTCGACCTCCCCTACCAGATGGGATCGTCGGACCCCGAGACGCTGCCGCTCGCGGAGCTGCTCGAGCTGGCGGACCCGGCGCAGCGCCGGCGCTGGGACGGCCTGCGTCTGGGCTACCGGACGGCGGCCGGAGATCCGGACCTGCGCGCGGCGATCGCCGCGCTCTACCCCGGGCGGTCCGCGGAGAACGTCCTCGTGGCGGTGGGCGCGGCCGAGGCGCTGCTGCTCTCGTTCGCGGCGGGGCTTACGCCGGGCGACCGGGCGGTCGCGCTGGCGCCGGCGTACCAGTCGCTCCACGAGATGCCGCGCGCGATGGGCGCGGAGCTGGAGCTCGTGCCGGTGGAGCGTGACGGCGACGCCTGGCGGTTCCCCTTCGAACGGCTCATGGAGGCGCTGCGGCCCGGCGTCGCCATGCTCGTCCTGAACACGCCGCACAACCCGACGGGTGTGGCGGCCGCGGCGGACCAGCTGGCGGCGATCGTCGCCCGCTGCGATTCGGCCGGAATCCGCGTCGTGAGCGACGAGGTGTACCGCGGGCTGGAGTGGTCGCTGGAGACGCCGCCGTCGGTCACGGGTCTGTCCGACCGTGCCGTCGCGGTCGGCGTGACCTCGAAGGTGTACGGCCTGGCGGGGCTGCGCATCGGCTGGCTCGTCACGGGCGACCGGGCCCTGCGTGCGCGCGCGATGGCGATCAAGGACTACACGACGCTGTGCGCCGCCGGCCCCTCCGAGGTGCTGGCCACGATCGCGGTTCGTGCCCACGCGACGCTGCGCGACCGGACCCGGGACCGCTGCGAGGCGAACATGCGGCGTCTCGACGCATTCGCCGCCGCGCGGCCGGACCTGGTGGCGTGGCATCGTCCGGCGGCGGCGACGATCGCGGTGGCGCGCATCGCCGGACCGCTCCTCGCGCGGCACGGCGGCGACCCCGAGGCCGTGCTGGCGCACTGGCGCGATGCCGCAGGGGTCGTCGTGGCCCCCGGCCCGGCGTTCGGCTGCAGGCCCGACCAGTTCCGCCTCGGGTTCGGCCGCGCCGACCTGCCCGCCGCGCTGGACGCCCTCGCCGCGGCGGGGTAGGGCCGCGTCGTCGCCCGGCTCCGGCCGGGGATCGTGCGCGCGTTCAGCGCGCGGCGCGCCAGCCCCGGAACGTGGCCCAGCCCCAGCAGGCCGAGACGAGCGCGATCGCGAGCCCCACGCCGAAGAAGAGCGGGTGCAGGACGCTCACGGACCGGATGACCGCGAGCTCGACGACGATCCAGATCATCTGTCCGCAGCCGAGGGCGAACGCCAGGAACGGCGCGACCCGCCGGCACCCGATGCCCATGGCCGCGACCGCGAACGAGCCCACGCCGAAGAGCCCACCGAGGATGAGGCCCGGCACCAGGTAGTCGGGAAAGGGGCTGCCGGCGAGCAACGACACCGGCATGTGCATGACGCTGCCGTCCGGCCTGACCGAGAGTGCGATCCCGCCCGCGAGGGCGCCGAGGCCGAGCAGCACGAGCAGCCCGACGGCGGTCTTCCCGGCGGCGTCCATGCGCGGCGCGGGAATGGGCTCCGCGCGCCGCACCAGCGTTCGAGACATCGAGCCCTCCGTCTCCCTGGGTCTCCCCGGGTGGTTCCACGGCGGGACGCGTCCGGATGGTCGGGGAGGGGGTGGCGGGCGCCAAGGGCCATGGGGCCCGCGATCGGCACCGGCGCGGGCGGGCCGGACGCAACCGAACGGACCCGGATGCAACCGAACGGACCCGGATGCAACCGAACGGACCCGGATGCGTCCGGGCATGCTCCCAGGCGTTCGATACCCGCCCTTACTTCGGGTAGCACGGCTGCCCGGCACCCCTCCCGGGTGGCGGTCCCGGCACCCCTGCGGGCGAACGGCGCTACCCTGTTCGACGTGCGGGTTCGGCGACGCTGGCTGGCAGTGCTCGTGCCGGTCGTTCTGATCGGCCTGATCGAGGTGGCCAGCGACAGCGTCCTCGATCCCCATCTGCCCTTCCCGCGCGACACGGCCTTCGTGATGTTCGTCGTGGTCGTGCTGGCCGTGATCTACGGGAGCTGGGTCTTCCGCGAGCTCGACCGTCTGACCGGCACGCTCCGTCAGCAGAACGCCGAGCTGGCGACCCGGCACGCGGAGGTGTCGGCGCTGCACCGCGTGAGCGTGGCGATCACCGCCCTGCGGGACATCGACGCGGTCCTGCGCGCCGTGGTGGACAACGCGCGGTTGCTGCTCGGCGCCGACGTCGCCCTGCTGGTCCTGCCGGGACCGGACGGCGAGGCGCGCCTGGCCGCATCGAGCGGGCCCCGCGGGTCGATCGACGTGAGCGGCGGTCAGCCCGGCGAGGATTTCCGCCGGTTCGTCCGCCCCGACCACCTCGTCGCGAACCTGGCCGCGCCCCTGCGGTACGCCGACCGGACGATCGGGACGCTCGCCGTCGCCGCGGACACCGGCCGGCGGTACGGCGTGGACGACGTCGAGATGCTCTCGTCGCTCGCCAGCCAGGCCGCCATCGCGCTCGAGAACGATCGCCTCCAGCGCGAGCTGCGCGAGATGGCGGTCCGAGGCGAGCGCGAGCGCATCGCCCGGGAGATGCACGACGGCCTTGCCCAGGTGCTGGGTTACGTGAACACGAAGTCGCAGGCCGCGGCGGAGCTGCTCGCCGTCGGCCGCGTCGACGCCGCGCGGGTCCAGCTGTCGGAGCTCGCAGTCGCCGCCCGCTCCGTCTACGTCGACGTGCGGGAGGCGATCCTCGGGCTGTCGAGTCCCATCCCGCCCGATCGGGGGCTGGTGGGCGCGCTCGAGGAGTACGCGACCCGCTTTGCGGAGGCCTCGAAGCTCGTGACGCTGGTCGAGGCCCCCGATTCCGTTCGGAGTCTCGTGCTGGCACCGGACGTGCAGGCGCAGCTCTTCCGGATCGTGCAGGAGGCGCTCACGAACGTCCGCAAGCACGCGGCGGCGCAGCGCGTGGTGGTGTCGTTCGCCATGGAGGAGGATTCGCTCGTGGTGCAGGTCGAGGACGACGGGCGCGGCATGGGGGGCGGGGCGACGCCCGCGGAGGACTGGCCGCACTATGGGATGCGAACCATGCAGGAACGGGCCGCGACGGTTGGTGCGGACCTGAGGATCGAGGCGGTGGAGCCGCAGGGGACGCGCGTGGTCGTCCGTGTGCCGGTCGTCGCCGTGAGCGGCAGGAGGGTTGCCTGATGCGCGTGCTGCTTGCCGACGATCACACGCTGTTCCGGGACGGCGTGGCGTCGCTGATCTCCGCCTGGGGCCACGAGGTGGTCGGCCAGGCCTCGAACGGCGAGGAGGCCGTCGCGCTCGCCGACCGGCTCCGCCCGGACCTCGTGCTCATGGACGTGCGCATGCCCGGCGTGTCGGGACTGGCGGCGACGCAGCGGATCCGTGCCGACCATCCCGAGATCGCGATCGTCATGCTGACGGTCAGCGAGGACGAGGACGACCTCTTCACCGCGATCAAGGCGGGCGCGCAGGGGTACCTCCTGAAGAACCTGGAGAGCGCCCAGCTGCGCTCGATGCTCGAGGCGGTGTCGCGCGGAGAGGCGGCGATCACGCCGGCCACCGCGGCCCGGATCATCGACGAGTTCCTGCGCCCGGATCGCCCCCGCCTGCCCGTCGAGCCCGACCGGCTGACGGAACGCGAACTCGACGTGCTGCGCCTGGTCACGCAGGGGCTGCGCAACAAGGAGATCGCCGCGCGCCTCGGGATCACCGAGAACACGGCGAAGTTCCACCTGAAGAACATCCTCGAGAAGCTGCACGCGCAGAGCCGCACCGAGCTTGCCGCCCGCGCCGTGCGCGAGGGCCTGGTCCCCAGCGACTGACCGCGCGCGGGACCTCCGCCCGCCGCCCTGTCCACGCGGACGCGTCTGCCCGGTCCACGCACGCGCGCCCGACTACCGCCGGCTGGTCCGAATGGCCCGGGCCATCCGGCACATCTGCGCCGCCCCGGTCGAGATCGGCCCGCCTCTCCCGACGCGTGTGGGCGCGGCATGCCCATCGCGCCATCCTCTCGGCACGAATTGCCGGAGGTAGGCATGGGCTACCGCATCACGATCGACGACCGGGGCTGCTTCAACTGCGGCGTCTGCATGGACGTCTGCCCCGTGCAGGCGCTCGACATGTCCCGGCCGGCACACGGCGGGCCGGAGACCGGGTCCTTCGCGGGCACGCCGCTGAAATGGATGATGGAGTTCCCGACGCAGGTCGGCGAGTGCATCGGCTGCGGGATCTGCGTTCGCGAGTGCCCGGTCCTGGTCGTCAGGCTCGACACGATCACGGGCGAGACTCCGCTGGCGCCGCGCCAGGGCCCGATCACCCGCCCCGTCCCCGCGACCGAACCGCCGGCCTGGATTCCGCTCGGCGAGGCGACGCGCGAGGCGCTCAAGCCGGATCACCCCGAGCCGTTCTCGCACCTGTTCGCCTGGCGCACCAGCGAGCGACCGCAGCCGTGGCAGACGTGGCGGTCGATGGTCGAGGCCGACGCCGACCCGAAGGCGCCCTGAGAT
>JAJYGK010000039.1 GCA_021790715.1 Chloroflexota bacterium | reverse complement strand
ACGCGTCCCGCGGCTCGAGCAGGAGCCGACGGTCGTCCCGATCTACCAGACGGCGACCTTCCATGCCGCCGATTCGACCGAGCTGGCCGACGTCCTGACGGATCGCCGGCCGGGCTACGCGTACTCGCGAATCTCGAACCCGACCTCGGAGGCGATGGCGTCGGCCATCGCGGAGGTCGAGGGGGCCGCCGAGGGGTTCGCGTTCGCGAGCGGGATGGGGGCGGTCTTCGCCGCGATCGCGTCGCAGGTCTCGGCGGGCGACGAGGTCGTCGCGGCCACCGCGCTCTACGGGAGCACGCGCTCCCTCCTGGAGGGCGAGCTGGCCAGGTTCGGCGTCGTGACGCGCTTCGTCGACGCCACCGATCCGGCCGCGGTCGAGTCGGCGCTGACGCCGGCGACCCGGCTGCTCTACGTCGAGACCATCTCGAACCCCACGATCGTGGTCGCGGACATCGCGCTGCTGGCCGATCTCGCCCACCGGCACGGCGCGGCGCTCGTGGTCGACAACACGTTCGCGTCGCCGTTCGTCTGCCGCCCGGTCGAGCTGGGCGCCGACCTCGTCGTCGAGTCGGCGACGAAGTGGATCGGCGGCCACTCCGACGTCCTGGCGGGCGTCGTGTGCGGCGGCCGCGAGCGGATCGCGGCCGTTCGCGCCCTGCAGGTCGACACCGGCGGCGGCATCGAACCCTTCGGCGCGTTCCTGGTGCTGCGCGGTCTGGCCACCCTCGGGGTGCGGATGGAACGCCACTCGGCGACGGCGCAGGCGCTCGCGGAGTACCTCGACCGGCGGGACGACGTCGTCGTCCGCGTCTACTATCCGGGGCTCGCGAACCACCCGCAGGCCGCGGTGGCCCGCCGGCAGCTGCGGACGGGCGGCGGCATGCTCGCGCTCGACCTGGGCAGCCGCGAGGCGGGCACCCGCTTCCTCGATTCGCTCGAGCTCGGCGAGCGGACGGCGTCGCTCGGCAGCGTCCACACCATCGCCGTGCATCCGCCGTCGACCACGCATCGGCAGCTGGACGAGGCGGCGCTTCGGCGGGCGGGGATCGCGCCCGGGCTCGTCCGGCTGTCCGTCGGGCTCGAGGACGCCGACGATCTGCTGGACGACGTCTCGCACGCGCTCGACGCGGTCAGGTCGGCCGCCCGGTGACCGCGGTTCGACGCGGGCGCATTCGCTGCCCGGCGACCCCGGTTCGACGCGGGCGCATCGGCCGCCCGGTGCTCCCACGGCGATGACGAGCACCTCGCTCGTCCAGCGCTCCGCGCGCCTGTCCGACCCGTTCGGCGAGATCGGGCTCGCGGCGTGGCGCCTGCTCACGAGCGTCCGGTTCGCGGTCATCCAGATCATCGCGATCGCGATCGCCGGGGTGTTCGGCACCCTCCTGCCGCAGATGCCGGCCTCGGCCGTGCAGGATCCCTCGCAGTACGCGCAGCAGATCCAGATGATCCAGGCGCAGTACGGGGGGCTGCAGGTGGCCGGGATCACGATCGGGCCGGCGCTCGTCGACGTCTTCGACCGGCTCGGCCTCCTGCACGTCTTCAGCGTGTGGTGGTTCACCACGCTGCTCGCGCTGCTCGCCGTCAGCATCGTCGTCTGCACGCTGGACCGGACGCCGAAGCTCTGGCGCCAGGTCAGCGAGGTCCGGGTCCGCCAGGCGCCCGGCTTCTTCGACCCACGCCTGCCGCACCGTGCCGCGATCGCGTCGCCGCTCGACGCCGACGCCGTGGCCGCCGCGCTGCGCCGCCGCCATTTCGTCGTGCGCCGGGAGCAGGACATCGTCTACGGCGACCGCAACCAGTACTTCCGCCTCGCGACGCTGATCACGCACGCCGGGCTCGTGGCGTTCCTGCTCGCGGCGGCGATCACCGGGACCTTCGGATACCAGACCGTCCTCGTGCTCGGCGACGGCCAGACCGCGCCGGTGCAACCGGTCGGGACGCCCGGCAACCTGATCATCAAGAACGTCCAGTTCGAGGCACCCACGCGCGCGAACGGCACGTTCGCCGACTTCTGGACGAACGTGGCCGTCTACCAGGATGGCCGGAAGATCGCCCAGAAGACGATCCACGTGAACGATCCGCTGACGGTGGACGGGTTCGTGATCCACCAGAACACGTTCGGTCCGGCCGCGAACCTCGAGATCCACGACCGCACCGGGCGCCTCGTCTGGACCGGGCCCGTGCTGCTGGCCGGCACCCTGGTCGGGCTGCCGCAGGGGTTCCTGACGATCCCCGGCTCGAGCACCGGCCTGCTCGTCGTGCTCGACGGGACGCCGGCGGGCGCGCCCCGACTGACCCTGCAGGGCCTGGTCGCCGGCGCATCCGGCAGCACGCAGACCACCTTCATGCAGTCGCTCTCGCCGGGCCAGACGAGCGATCCTGCGTCGACCGGCGGCTACACCATCAGCTGGACGGCGACGAGCGCCTTCAGCGGGCTCGTCGTGCGACGGGATCCCGGCCAGATGCTCATCTGGATCGCGTTCATCCTGATGGTCGGCGGCACGGTGCTGACGTTCTACTTCCCGCGGCGGCGCGTCTGGGTGCGCCTGTTCCCCGATCGGACCCAGGTGGCGATGCTGACGGATCGCTACGTGGACGCGCCGCGGGAGCTGCGCGAGGTGCTGCAGGACCTCCGCCCGCGGCCCGGCCGGGGATCGGCCGGGGCGTGAGCGCGGGCGGCGGCCCCCGGGGCGACGCGCGATGCCGACGCTGACCGAGGTCCGCCGCGAGGTCGTCCCGGCCGCCGCCTGGCTGTCGCCGCCGACCGGTCCGACGGGCGATCCGCCGTCGCCCGACCCGGTGGTGGGCTGGGTGCGCGTGCTTCGGGCCCGCGTGCCGGCCTTCGAGGGGCTGGAGCCCGGCGATCTCGCGATCGTGCCGGAGCCGGTGCTCTCCGCGCTGGACGCCGGACCTGCCGAGCCGGCCGCCGTGGTCGACGAGCTGTCGCGCGTCGGCGTCTGCGCGGCGCTGCTCACCGGCGAGGGGGAGCCTGGCCCCGCCGCCGGGCGCCTGGTGGAGGCCGCCAGGCTGCGGAGTTGGCCCGTGCTGCGCCTCGTCGGTGCCGACCCGGCCGCGGTGGAGCGCTCGATCGTGGGCTATCTCGTGAACCGGCATGCCGAGCTGGACCGGCAGGCCGCGCACGTCGAGGCCTCGGTCGAACGGCTGGCCCTGGAGGGGCTCGGGCTCGACGCGGTCGCCGGTGCAGTGGGCGGCGCGCTCGGGCGGGCGGTCGCGATCGAGGACGAGCGCGGGGTGGCGATCGCCCTGCATGCTCCGACCACCGTGCCCGGCGCCGCGGCCGCGGCGGCCAGGTACATCGCCCAGCCGCGCCAGGCGGCCCTGCGGGTGCCCGTGCCGGGCGCCGGCAGCCTCGCGCTCCTGGGGCCGCAGGCGCCGAGCGACCTGGACCGCGCGGTCGCCGAACGCGTGGCCCCGCTCCTGGCGCTCGAGATGGGCCGGCGGAGCGGCGCGGGGAGGTGGTCGGCGCGGGCGGGTGGCGCCGAGGCGCTGCCGGCCGACGGCCCACCGTGGGTCGCGATCGTGGCCCGGCAGGCGGGGCCTCCCGGAGCGGGTCTGGAGGAAACCGGCCGGGCCGGGGCCGGTCGACGCGCGAGTGCCCAATCCCCGGCGGTCGCGGGCCGACGCGAGGGCACCCGGCTCCCGGCGGATCGTCTCGGCAGTCCCGGCGGACCGGGGCGTTCGGGCGGGACCGGGCTCACAGACACGGGCCGGGAGGAACGGGAGCGCGTGCGAGAGCGTCTCTCCCGGCTCGCCCCGCCGCGCCGCCTGGAACTGCGCGGCGACGTCACGAGCGTCGATCTCAGGCTGCTCGCCGCGCTCGACGCCGACGACCCGCGCGGCATCGCGATCGCGACGCGCATCGCGGAGACGATCGGCCGGGACGTGGGGGTCTCGCGCCCCTTCTCGACCGCCGAGGAACGGTCCGCGGCCGAGGCCGAGGCGCGCGCCACGCTGGAGGCCGCCGAGGCGGTGCCGGCCGGGGACGTGGGTCCGCGCGTTGTCCTCGCCGACCGGGTGCCCGCCTACCGCGTGCTGGGCGAACTGCACAACCTTCCCAACGGCGCCCGCCTGGCCCGTGCACTGCTCGCGCCGCTGCTCGTCGGCTCGCCGTCCGCGCGGCGCCGGCGGCTCGCGACCCTGCGCGCGGTCCTCGAGCACCCCGGTGCCGCGGCCGCCGCGGAGGCACTGGGGGTGCACCGCAACACGCTGCTGTACCGCGTGGGGCGGATCGAGGAGCGGACCGGCTGGCGCCTGGACGACCCGGAGCTCCGGCTCGCGCTCTCCGTGGCGGTCAGACTTGTGCAATCTGACCAATTGGACGACTGAAACAGCCCGCCTCGCGCAGCTGTGGCCCCGGCCCTCACGGGTACACTGTGGCGTACTTGTGCAGGCAGCCTAATGGCGGCCCCGAACCCCCGTGCAGCGGAGGAGCAGGACACCATGACGATCGATGTTCGGAGCGAGGATCCCAGGGCCGTCATCGCCGCGGCGCAGGAGCACGGGATCCGGTTCGTGCAGCTGCAGTTCTCCGACGTCATCGGTGCGGTCAAGAGCATCGCGATCCCGCTCCACCAGCTCGAGGCGTCGCTCGAGTACGGGACCTGGTTCGACGGCAGCTCGATCGAGGGATTCACACGGATCGCGGAGAGCGACCAGTACCTGAAGCCGGACATCAGCACGTTCGCCGAGATCCCGTGGCAGAACGGGCACGGCGAGCCCGGCGCGCTGGGTGGTCGCGGCACCGCCCGCATGATCTGCGACGTCTACACGCCGAAGGGCGAGCCGTTCGTCGGTGACCCGCGGTATGTGCTGAAGCGCCAGCTCGCGCGCGCCGAGAAGCTCGGCTACCGGATGAACACGGGCCCCGAGCTCGAGTTCTTCCTGTTCCGGCGCGACGACCACGGCGAGATCCAGCCGCTCCCGCACGACCAGGCCGGGTACTTCGACTTCAGCACGGACCTCGCGCAGGACGTCCGGCAGGACATGGTCAACGCGCTCGAGGCGTTCGGGATCCGCGTCGAGGCGGCGCACCACGAAGTCGCCCCCGGGCAGCACGAGATCGACTTCGAGTACTCCGACGCCCTGAAGACGGCCGACAACGCGGTGACCTTCCGCTTCACCCTGAAGGCGGTCGCGCAGCTGCACGGCCTCTACGCGACGTTCATGCCGAAACCGATCTTCGGGATCAACGGTTCCGGGATGCACACGCACATGAGCCTCTACGACCTGAAGGCCGGCCGGAACGCCTTTGCCGATCCGTCGAACAAGTACGGCCTGTCGGACCTGGCTCGCTCGTACATGGCAGGCATCCTCGCCCACGCTCGCGGGATGATCGCGGTGCTCGCCCCGCTCGTGAACTCGTACAAGCGGCTCGTCCCCGGCTACGAGGCGCCCACGTACCTGACGTGGGGGCGGGTCAACCGCTCGGCGCTCATCCGCGTGCCGATGGTGTCGCCGGGCCGCAGCATCGAGGCCACCCGGATCGAGCTCCGCTGCCCGGACCCCTCGACCAACCCGTACCTGGCGTTCGCGGTCATGCTGGCGGCCGGGCTCGACGGGATCGAGAAGGGCATGGAGCTCGAGGAGCCGGTCGAGGAGAGCCTCTACGAGATGGACGCGGCACGGATCGCGGAGCGCGGGATCCGTCAGCTGCCCGGGACCCTCGGCGCGGCGATCGACGAGCTCGAGGCGGACCCGGTGATCTGCGAGGCTCTCGGCGACCACGTCCTCAGCCACTTCGTGGAAGCGAAGCGCGCGGAGTGGGACGAGTACCGCGGGCAGGTCACGTCCTGGGAGATCGACCGCTACCTCGAGCAGTTCTAGGTTCCCGCTCCGGCGGGTCGGGGCCTGGGCTCTGGCCCGGGCTTGGGTCCGGGCCGGGTCCGGCGCGGCCTGGCGTCCCGGACGGCCACGGATCGGGTTCGCGGGCCTCACGGCGGGCGCAGGCGATCACTCCCTGCCCAGGTCCGCGGCGGCGCTCGACGCGCGGCCGACGGTGGCTGCATACCAGCCACGGTGGTGTTCCGCATGTCGGGGTTGTCGTCCGCAGGGCTCGAACGAGCCCGCTGCCGTCCGGGGATCGGATCGTGGAACGTGGGCGGCGGCGAATCCTGGGCGGAGTGCGCCGTCCTCCCGGTGCGCGCGTGGCGTACCACCACGCGCGGTGGTAGACGACCCGCAGATCGCCGCTTCGGGCGGATAGCACCACCCTGGGTGGTATCCGAACGTCCGCTGCGCTCGGGCTTGCGCTCGCGCTCGGCCGGACGCTACGCGAAGCGGCCCCGGTAGCGCCCGGGCAGGAGTGCCGCGATCCGGCGCATCAGGTCGTCGCTGGCGGCGTCCAGCGCGGCGTGCCGGGTGCCGCCCGCGCCTGTGGCCCCGGTCGCCATCCGGTACGGCTCGCCGAAGCGGATGTGCACGACCTTGCCGGGGCGCGGCAGCAGCTTGCCGATCGGCCAGAGCTCCTCCGTGCCCCACAGTGCTGCCGGGAGCACCTCCGCGCCGCTGCGGACCGCAAGGAGCGCGACTCCCGGCTTGGGCTCGCCCAGGATCCCGGTTCGGCTCCGCGTGCCCTCGGGCGCGAGGCCGAGCCAGTCGCCCCCCGCCAGCACGTCGGTCGCCATCCGGTAGGCCTCGCGGTCGGGTCGGCCGCGGCGCACCGCGAACCCGCCGTAGTCGCGCAGCAGCGTGCCGAAGACCGGGATCGCGACGGCCTCCGCCTTGGCCATGTGCCGTACGCGGCGCCCGGTGGCCTCGTGGATCGCGATGGCGAGCAGGATCGGGTCGGCCCAGGAGAGGTGGTTCGTGGCAAGGATCACGCCCGGGCGGTCGGGCAGGTCTTCGGCCCCCTCAACGACGAGCCGGACACGCAGGATCGACATGAGGACGCGGACGGCCCCGTTCACGAGCCGGAACGTGATCGTCACCGGAGGAGGTGTGCCGGGCGGCGGTCCCGTGCGAACGCCGGCGGCCGGCACCGCGCCGGCCGAACCTGCCACGCCCGCGCCCGCGTCGGCAGCCCCCGCAGAACCCACGCCCGCCGGCACCGCGTCGGCCGAACCTGCCGCGCCCGCGTCCGCGGCGTCGGGCGCCGGCTCCGGTTCGATCCGAACCGCCGGCGACCCCCCGGTGCCCGGCGTCCCGGGAGAGACGCTCATCCTCCCGCCTGCTTGCTGCCCATCAGCTCGCCGCCGTCCACGCCGATCGTGTTGCCCGTCATCCAGAAGAGGCGGGACGACGAGAGCGCGACGATCGCCTCGGCCACGTCCTCGGGCGTGGTGAGCCGGCCGCCGGGGTTCCGTTCGCGCGCGTAGTCGAACAGCTCCTCGTGGCCCGGGATCGCGCGGGACGCGCGGGTGTCGGCCACCCCCGCCCGGATCGCGTTCACCGTGATCTGGAACGGGCTGAGCTCGAGGGCGAGCTGGCGGCAGTGCGATTCCAGGGCCGCCTTCGCCGCGCTCACCGGGCCGTACGTCGGCACGACCTTCACCGCGCCCTCGCTCGTCATCGCGAAGAGGCGGCTGCCCGGCCCGAACAGGCCGGCGTGAAACAGGTCGCGCACCCAGTAGACCATCGAATGCGCCATGACGTCGGCGGTCATCTCCAGCTGGCGCTGCGAGACCTCCTTGCGCCGCGGATCCGTCGAGATGTAGGAAAGGGTGACCCCGAACGCGAGCGAGTGCAGGAAGACGGCGATGTACGGGTCCGCACCGGCCCCCCTGCGTTCCGCGAACCGCCGCGAGATGTCCTCCACGACCGCGTGGCGCTTCTCCTCGTCGGCGGCGTTGACGTTGTGGAACACGACCTGGACGCCCGTCTCCTCGATCGTCCGGCGAACCTCGTCCGCGGCCGCGATGCTGCCGCGGAGGTCCAGGTGCACGCCGACGATCGAGCAACCGTCGCGGGCGAGCGCGATCGCGGTGGCCGCACCGAAGCCGCTGCTCGCCCCCAGCACCAGCGCCCAGCGCTCGCGTCGGTCGTTGTCGGTCATCCTTCCCTCCGTCTGGCGGCCCATCCGCGCCAGAGTGTAGCCGCGACCCTCCGGGCGATGATTCCGCACCCCGGCGCCGGCACGACGCCGCCGCGGAGCTCGTTCCGCTCGCGATCGCCCGGCCCCGGATACCATGCACCACCGTGACCGCCCGACTGCCCAGGCTCCTGCGATTCGGCGCGTTGGTGGCCGCCTGCCTGGTGCTGGTCACCGGCCTCGGCGTGCTCGCCTCGCCGACCGTGAGGGAGTTCCTCTCCCCGGGTGCGGCGAGGACGGTGTCGGCGTCGCCGTCGGGCGGAGCCGCCGCGGCAGCCACGCCGTCGCGCCTCTCGTCCGCCGCAGGCGCCGCGGCCGCCGGGTCCGCGGCCGGCTCGCCTCTCGCTTCATCGCCGGCCGCGATCGCATCCGGGTCCGCCGCCGCTCCGACGCCGATCCCGCCGGGGACCGCGACCGGGCAGATCATCCGCGTGACGACCGGGACCGTGCGGGCCGCGCCCGCGCCGGCATGCCCCGCCGCGCTGCCGGCGGCGACTCCGACCGCGACTTCGGCTGCGCTCCCGACCGCCACCCCGACCGCGAACCCGGTCGTGCGGGCGACGTGGCGCGACCCCGGTCTGGTCGAGCACGTCCCGGTCCTCATGTACCACCGCGTGGTTCCGCTCTCGCGCGCGGGTGACTCCCTGCGCAACCTCATCGTGTCGCCCCAGCTGTTCGCCGCGCAGATGGCCGCGCTCCACGCGGCGGGCTGGCACGCCATCACGTTCCGCCAGCTCGCGGCCGACCTGGCAACGGGGATCTCCGAGCCGCCGCGCACCGTGGTGATCACGTTCGACGACGGCTACAGCGACGGGTACACCTACGTCCTGCCGGTCTTCCGGCAGTACGGATTCGTCGGGACCTTCTTCGTGATCACCGACCGGATCGGGATCGGCGCGTTCTTCACCGGCCCCGAGCTGTGCGCGCTGAGCCGTGCCGGCGACGAGATCGCGAACCACACCGTCCACCACGTCGGGCTCGGGACCGTGCCTCCGGCCACGGCGCAGGCGGAGATCGTCGATGCGGGCCGGACGATCCGGCAATGGACCGGGGTCACGCCGGTGACGCTCGCGTATCCGTACGGGAGCTGGAGCCCGGCCGTGTTCCCGCTCCTCGCCCAGGATGGCTACGGGCTGGCCGCCACCACGGTGTACGGGGCCGTCGAGGCCTACGCCGGGCGCTACACCGTGCCGCGCATCCGGGTCGGCCCCGGGATCTCGCCGGCCGGCCTCCTGGCAGCGCTCAGCCCGTACGCCGGCTAGGCTCGGGATCTCGTCGGCCAGGCCCGGGCGCTCGTCGGCCAGGCCCGGGCGCTCGCTCCGCCTCCTGCCCGACCGGCCCGCCTGCCACTGTCCACCCCCCCGCCACTCCGTCGAAACTCGCCGCGCGAATCTATGTCCACACTCTTGACAAAGCTCGTATGCTCTTGTTTGTCCAGTTGCTGGACAAAGTCCGACGGGCGGTGAGGGCCGCCGCGGACGGGGTCCGGACCCGCGCGGTGGCAGGCACACGCACCGCGGCGAGCGGGCCGGCGGACGAGGGAGAGGGGACGGCGCGATCCCGGTGGAGCGACCACCCAAGGCGACCCTGCGCGAGACACGCGAGCACAACGAGCAGCTCGTGCTGGCCACCATCTACGACGACGGCCCGGTCAGCCGGGCCGAGGTGGCACGCCGCACCGGCCTGACGCGGACGACCGTCTCGGACGTCGTCGAGCGGCTCCTCAACGGCGAGCTCGCGCGCGAGGTCGGGCGCGGCCCGTCGACCGGGGGCAAGGCCCCGATCCTGCTGCAGGTCCCCGACGATGCCCGGCTGCTGGTCGGCGTCGACCTCGGCGACGCGGTGTTCCGCGCCGCCACCGTCAACCTCCGCGGCGAGATCCTCCACCGCGTCGAGGTCCCCTCCGACGACACGGACGGCCAGGCGGCCCTGGACCGGGCGCTCGACCTGCTGGATCGCCTCGTCTCGGTCCGGAGCGGGCGGATCGTGGGCATCGGCATCGGCGCGCCGGGCCTCATCGACACCACCGACGGCACCGTGGTGCAGGCGGTCAAGCGCGCCTGGCGCGACCTGCCGCTGGGAGCGATGGTGGGCGCGCGCTACGGCCTGCCCGTGTACGTCGCCAACGACAGCCAGGTCGCGGCGCTCGCCGAGCACGTCTTCGGCGTCGTGCGCAGCACCAACCTGATGGCGATCAAGGTCGGACTCGGGATCGGCGCCGGGCTGGTGCTCAACGGCGACCTGTTCCAGGGCGACGGGTTCGGCGCCGGCGAGATCGGGCACACCGTGGTCGAGCCGGACGGCGAGGTCTGCCGGTGCGGCAGCCGCGGGTGCCTGGAGACGGTCGCCAGCAGCCGCGCCGTCCTCGCGCGACTGGGGGCGATGCGAGGCGAGCCCGTGTCCCTCGAGGCCGCCGTGGACGCGTTCCGCCAGGGCGACCCGGACGTGCGCCGCGTGGTGCTGGACGCCGGAGCGCGCCTGGGCGCCGCGGTGTCCGGCCTGGTGGGGGCGCTCGACGTCCACCGCATCGTGCTGGCCGGCACGATGGCCGCCTTCGGCGACCCGTGGCTGGAGGCCGTGCGCACGGCGATGCGGCGCGGAGCGCTGCCGGCGCTCTCACGCCAGGTCCGCCTGGAGCTGGGCGGCATCGACGACATCGTGATCCTCGGCGCATCCGCGCTGCTCATGACGCGCGAGCTCGGACTCAACCTCCGTCCGTCGCGCAGGCCAGCGCCGGTCATGTCGGGCCGAGCGAGCGAACGGGAGTGGGGGCAGGAGGAGACGCAGGGGTCGATCGACGCGGTGGTCATGCGCCCCGCCTGACGGGGCTCGGAACTGGCAGGCCGGGCAGTTCGAGGCTGCCGGCAGGGACGACACAGTCCGACAGGCACGATCTCGGCACATACGAGGAGAGGGTGGCGTGAAAGCCAGGAGCTTCATTCCGATCGCACTGGTGGCCATGGTGGGCCTCACCGGCTGCTCGAGCGCAGGCTCGAGCAGCGCTCCGACGCAGGCGGCGTCGACGCAGGCCGCGAGCAGCGGCACGCTCACCGTCTGGCTGATGAACGGCTCGCTGAACGACAACACCGTCGTCCAGCTCGACACCGATTTCCAGATGGCGCACCCGGGCTGGAAGGTCAACTACCAGGTCCAGCAGTGGAACGGCATCGTCGACAAGCTGACGACGGCCCTTGCCAGCAACACCCCGCCCGACGTCATCGAGATGGGCAACACCCAGGCCATCACCTTCGAGGCCGCCGGCGCGCTCATGGACCTCACGAGCGATCGCCAGGCCCTGGGCGGCGGCACGTCGAACTCGGGTGACGGCCAGCTCTTCATGGACTCGCTCAACAGCGCGTCCGTCTACCAGGACAAGCTCTACGCCGTGCCCTTCTACGCCGGCGACCGCGTCCTGATCTACCGCAAGGACCTCTTCCAGGCGGCCGGCATCGACCCGACGACGATCACGAGCAAGGACGCGCTCATCGCCGCGGCCAAGACGCTCCAGCAGAAGAACGCGAGCGTCACCGACTTCTCCGGCTTCTACGTCGCAGGCCAGAACTGGTACCAGCTGCTCCAGTACATCTGGGATCGCGGCGGCACGCTGGCCACCCAGGACAGCAGCGGCAAGTGGACGGCCAACCTCGAGTCCCCGCAGTCGATGCAGGGCATCCAGGACTACGTCGACTACTACAACGCGGGCTCGACCGGTCCCAAGGACAACGACGAGATGAACCCGCCCGAGTACACCCTGTTCTCACAGGGCAAGGTCGGCATGTTCGTCGGCAACGGCTGGGAGATCGGCAGCGCGGTCGACCCGAAGGGCGTCGTGACATCGGCGGACCAGGTCGGCGTCATGGCCATCCCGAGCGCGACCGCCGGCAAGACCGTCCCGGTCTTCCTGGGCGGCTCGGTCCTCGGCATCGCCGCCAAGAGCAAGAACCAGGCGCAGGCGCTCGACTGGATCAAGCAGCTCACGTCGCCTGACGGCCAGCAGATGCTCATCTCGAACGGCTGGATCCCGTCGCTCAAGTCGGCCGCGGCGAACATCCCGAACACCCCGGAGAACGCGATCCTGAAGATCCAGGCGGCCGAGGCCGCCGCGGGCAGCGGCTTCACCCCGAACGACCCGCGCTGGGCGGGCGTCGAGGCCAACAACCCGATCAAGGCCATGATGACGAAGATCCTCACCGGCCAGGCCAACATCGCCGACGCGGCGAAGGAAGCCGACCAGAAGATCGACGCCGTCCTGAACGCGGCCCAGTAGCGCCGCGTTCGACACCCGGCTGACGCAGCGGTCGAGAGGGAGCATGGGCGTGATCGAGACCCAGGCGGCGGAGGTCCGGCGCAAGGCATCCGGCCCGGCCGTCGCTCCCTCTCCATCCGTGCGCATGCGACGGGCGGTCGGCAGGAGCCTGCCGTACCTGGCGCTCCTGCCGACGCTCGTGGCGTTCCTGCTCCTGCTCGGCTACCCGGTGCTCCGGCTCGTCGAGACGAGCCTCCAGCACTGGGGCCTCAAGGAGCTCTTCTCGGGCACGACCACCTGGGTCGGGCTCGCCAACTACCAGCGCATCCTCGCCGATCCCGAGTTCGGGACGGTCCTCGTGCGGACGTTCATCTTCACGGCGGCCTGCGTGGGCCTGACGATCGGCGTCGGCACGCTCGTGGCGCTGCTCATGGAGCGCCTCAACCACCTCGTCCAGGTGCTGCTGTCGGTGGCCATGGTCCTCGCCTGGGCAACCCCGATCGTGACGGGCGTCGTGGTCTTCCAGTGGCTGTTCGACAGCAAGCTCGGCGTCGTCAACTGGGCCATCAGCAGCGTCGGCATCTTCGGCAACTGGCTCAACCACTCGTGGTTCGAGACCGGGCCCTCGACGTTCGGCATCATCGTGCTGCTGATCGTCTGGCAGGCGGTCCCCTTCGTCGCGCTGAGCCTGTACGCCGGGCTGCTCGGGATCGGCGTGGACCTGCACGAGGCGGCGCGGGTCGACGGCGCGAGCGAGCGGCAGATCTTCTGGCACGTGACGCTGCCGCTCCTGCGGCCGCTGATCCTGATGCTCACCTTCCTGTCGATCATCTGGGACTTCAAGGTCTACACGCAGGTCTACGCGATGCGGCAGGGCGGGCCCGACGGCCAGACCGTCACGCTCTCGGTCTACTCGTACATCGTCGGCATCAGCCAGAGCCACTACGACATCGCGGCCGCGGTGTCGATGGTCATGGTCGTGCTGCTCCTCATCGTCCTCATCCCGTACATCCGGACGATGATCCGGTCGCAGGAGGAAGCGTGAACCGCATCGTCCGCCGCGGCCTCGTGAACCTGGTCGGGCTCGCGGTCGCGTTCCTCTTCGCGTTCCCGGTGTACTGGATGGTGATCAGCGCCTTCAAGGACACGAACGACATCCAGACCTACACGCCGGTCTTCTTCCCGGTGCCGACGCTCGACAACTTCGTCCACGCGATCAACGCGCCGCACTTCATGGAGTACCTGGGCAACAGCGTCTTCGTGACCCTGTCGACGCTCGCGCTGGCCCTCGTGGTCGGCTTCCTGGCCGCGGCCGTCGTGGCCCGGGTCAGGATCCGTGGACGGCGAGGTTTTCTCATCCTTGTCGCGATCGCCCAGATGGCGCCGTTCGAGGCGCTCCTGATCCCGTTCTTTCTGGTCCTGCGCGACGCGGGGATGGACAACAAGCTGACGTCGCTCGTCGTCATCTACTTCATCTTCACGCTGCCGTTCACGATCTGGTCCCTGCGCGGCTTCATCGCGGGCATCCCGGTCGATCTCGAGGAGGCGGCGATGGTCGACGGCGCGTCGCGGGTGGGCGCCTTCGTGCGGGTGACGCTGCCGCTGCTGTGGCCGGGTCTCGTGGCCACCGCCACGTTCTGTTTCATCACGGCGTGGAACGAGTTCCTCTACGCGAATTCCCTGATGCGCAGCACGTACACGCTGCCCGTTTGGCTGGTCTCGTTCCAGACGAACTTCGGGACCGACTGGGGGGCGACGATGGCGGCATCGACGCTCTTCACGCTGCCGGTGCTGGCGTTCTTCCTGATCGTGCAGGGCCGGATGGTGGGCGGGCTGACGGCCGGGGCGGTGAAGGGGTGAGCGCGAGGCGACCCGCCGGGGCCGATGCGATCGCGGACGCCCACTTCCCCGGTGCTTCCGGCGCTTCCGGTGCTTCCGGCGCTTCGACTGCGCCCGGTCCCCGCGCGCTGATCGGCCCGCGGCTGCTCCGGACGTTCGAGGGCACCGCGCCGACGCTGCGCATCCTCGCCGCGATCTCGCACGGCGAGGCGTCCGGCGTCACGCTCTTCCGGGCGAAGAACGTCGTCTCGCCCGGGCAGCTGCGCGAGCTCTCCGCCGCGCTCCAGGCGGCGCGACCCGCAGGCGATCCGCCGCTCGTGATCGGGCTCGACCAGGAGGGCGGGCAGCTCCAGGCGATCGACTACGGTGCCACGTCGTGGCCCGGCAACCTCGCCATCGGCGCGACCGGGTCCGAGGACCTGGCGCGACGCGCCGGGCGGGCGATCGCGACGGAGGTCGCGGCGATGGGCGGCACGCTCGTCTTCGCCCCCGACTCCGACGTGCTGCACCGTGAGTCGGCC
>JAJYGK010000034.1 GCA_021790715.1 Chloroflexota bacterium | reverse complement strand
GTCGATGACAGCCCCGTCCGGGGCGGCACGACCACCACGCCGTCCTGCACCGTCAGGTACGGCCGGCTCGTGTCGAGCGCGGCCGAGAGCGCGCTCCGCGGCACGACCACCACGCCGTCCTGGATGGTCAGGTACGGACGGCTCGTGTCGAGCGTCCTGCTGATGGCGGCCGGTGCCTGGGCGACTTCCGCCGCCCGGTCGGCGGCGCCGATCTGCCCGCGTGCGACGAGGGTGCCCCCTGCGCCCGCGGCCAGCCCGACGACGAACACCGTCGCCAGGATCGCCCCGGCCTTCAGCCCGCCCGGCATGAACGTCTGCGTTCCGATCTGCCCTGCCGACATCTCTCGTCCCCCCAAGGTCCCGGTGCCGGTTCCCGTTCCTTCCGGTTCCGGCTCGGTTGACAGGACGGACTATCGCCCGGGTCCCCGGTCCATCGCGACCGGGAAACCCCCAGTCGAATTCCCTAGTCCGCGGCGGCACCGGCGCGCTAGTGTGTGCGGTGGACGGGAGGGGGGAGTGTCGCCAGGCGGGGCAGGCGAACCGGCGCTCATCGGCCGCGAGGCCGACTGTCGGGCCATCGACGCGCTCCTCGACGCGGCCAGGTGCGGCCGCGGCGCGGCGCTGCTCCTCCGCGGCGAGGCGGGCATCGGCAAGACCGCGCTGCTCGGCTACGCCGTCGGGCGTGCGCGCGGCATGACCGTCCTCGCCGCCCGCGGGATCGAGTCGGAGTCGGAGATCCCGTTCTCGGGCCTGTCGGAGCTGCTCCGTCCGCTGCTCGACCGGCTCGAGATGCTTCCCGCCCGCCAGGCGGCGGCGCTCGCGAGCGCCCTCGCGATCGGTCCGCCGGTCGGCGGCGACCGGTTCGCGATCGCGGCGGCCACGCTCAGCCTGCTCGCGTCGGCGTCGACGTCGGGTCCGGTGCTCGTCGTCGTCGATGACCTGCACTGGCTCGACACGTCATCCGCGGAGGCCGTGCTGTTCGCCGCCAGGCGACTCGACGCCGAGCCGGCGGCGCTGCTGTTCGCGGCCCGCGACGAGGTCTCGGCGCGGTTCGGCGACGTGGCGATCCCGGAGCGGCGCATCGCCGGCCTCGACCGGGCCGCGTCGCTGGCGCTGCTCGCGGCGGCCGGCGCCGGCCGGATCGCGGCCGACGTCGCCGAGCGCCTGGTCCGCGAGACGCGCGGCAACCCGCTGGCGCTGGTCGAGATCCCGCGCCTCGTGTCGGAAGGGCAGCTCGCGGGCAGCGACGATCTCGAGGCGCCCGTGCCCGTCGGAGAACGCATCGAGCAGGCCTTCTCGTGCCGGATCGCGGGCCTGCCCGAGGAGGCGCGGCAGGCCCTGGTGGTCGCGGCCGCGAGCGACTCCCGGGAGCTCGACGTGATCCTTCGCGCGGTCCGCGAACTGGGGCTCCGGGCGCAGGCGCTCGAACCCGCGGAAGCCGCAGGCCTCGTCGCGATCGGAGACCTGGAGCTCGAGTTTCGGCACCCCCTGGTCCGGTCCTGCGTCTACTACACGGCCCCCGCGGCCCGGCTGCGCGCCGCCCACGCCGCGCTCGCCCGCGCCCTCTCTCGACGCGGCGATGAGCTGGCCGACCGCCGCGCGTGGCACCTGGCCGCCGCGGCGCTGGAGCCCGACGAGGAGGTCGCGGCGGCACTGGAGTCCGCGGCCGTGAGCGCGCTGCGCCGGAGCGGCTATCCGGCCGCCGCTCGCACGTTCGAGCGTGCCGCGCGCCTGTCGCCCGATGCCCACGCCCGGGCCCGGCGGCTCTTCGCGGCCGCCCAGGCATGGCACCTCGCCAATCGCTCCGAGCGGGCGATCGGGCTGCTCGAGGATGCCGCCTCGCTCGCCGGGGAGCCGCTCCTGCGGGCCGAGATCCAGCACCTCCGGGCGCGGATCGACATCTGGCGAGGGCCGGCACTCGACGCGTTCCGGCTGCTGTGTGCCGAGGCGGACCGGCTCGAGACACTCGCCCCCGACAAGGCGGCATCGATGCTCGCCGATGCGACGCTGTCGGCGATCACCGGCGGTGATCTGCCGCGCGCCGTGCAGGCCGCCCGCCGCGCCCACGCGATCGCGGGCCCACTCGGCGGCGCGATCGAGGTCGTGACCGCGCTGCAGCTCGGGAAGGCCCTCATCCTGACCGGAGACGCCCGCGCCGGGTACCCGCTGATCATGCGGGTCGGCGAGCTGTTCGACGCGGGTGACCCGCTGCAGGCCGGGCAGGCCGTCGCGGAGTGCGCGCCTGCGCTCATGGCCGTCGCGGAGTACGAGCTCGCGGACCGCCTGCTCGGTGCGGTGATCTCGGCGGGCCGGACGGCGAATGCGCTGGGGCTGCTGCAGTACTGCCTGGGCGCGCAGTCGGAGCTCGACGCGCGCGTGGGGCGCTGGGCGTCGGCGTACGCCAACGGGTTCGAATCGATCGACCTCGCCCGGGAGGCCGGCCAGTCGGGCCAGCTGTCGTACAACCTCGCCAGGCTCGCCAGGGTGGAGGCGGCCCAGGGAAGGGAGGAGTCGTGTCGGGCCCACGCCGCCGAGGCGCTGGAGCTGGCGCGCACGTACGACTTCGGATCGGCCTTCCCGTTCGCGGAATCCGCCCTCGGGCTGCTCGAGCTCGGACTGGGCCGGCTGGATGCCGCGATCGAGCACCTGCTGAGCACGCAGGAGTTGTGGGAGCGTGCCGGGTTCCGGGAGCCGGGACGCCTGGAGTGGGAACCCGACCTGGCCGAGGCGCTCATCCGGGCGGGGCGTCGCGACGAGGCGCTCGCGACGCTGGAACGGCTCGAACGGGAGGCGAACCTCCGGCCCGCTGCGGCCGAGCCGGCCGGGGGGTGGAGCGGATGCACGCTTGCGCGCGCGGCCGCGCTGCGGTGCCGCGGGCTTCTCGCGCCGGAGGACGGCATGGAGGCGCTGTTCGACGCCGCGAGGGGATGGCATTCACGCACGGCGACGCCGTTCGAGCGCGCCAGGACCGACCTGTGCCACGGCGAGCAGCTCCGGCGGCACGGCCGGCGGGTGGAGGCCCGGGCACGGCTCCGCGCGGCGCTCGACGTGTTCGAGGAGCTGGGAGCCGCGCCGTGGTGGCAGCGCGCCCGGGCAGAACTGGCGGCGACGGGCGAGACCGTCCGCGCCCGGTCCGACGCGACCGAACGGCTCACCTCCCAGGAACTGCAGGTCGCCCTCATCGTCGCCGGCGGCGCCACCAACCGCGAGGCGGGTGCCGCCCTCTTCCTGACGCCCAAGACGATCGAGTTCCATCTTGCGAAGATCTATCGGAAGCTCGACATCCGGTCGCGTACCGAGCTCGCACTCCGGTTCGCCGGCCAGGCGTCGGCGCTCGGACGCGCGTGATGGACGCGCTGTCGGGCCCCGGGGCCCCGGCCTCGGGCCGCGCGTCCCCGACCCGGATTTGCTTGCGCAATTGCGCAACTAGTAAACTACTGGAAGGTACCGACGCCGCCCGGACCGGCGCGGCGATCGGATGAGGGCGCGGGGCCGCATCGACGGCCCGGAGAACGCCCGACACTGGAGGACTGCTCTTCGTGGAGATGATCATCGATTTCCCCGGCGGCGCGCGCGTCGACGCCCACTTCGCCGGCTTCGTCGTGCCGACCGACCAGCCCCCGGCCGGCGGGGGAGAGGGATCGGCGCCGACGCCGTTCCTGACGTTCCTCTCGACCATCGGGACGTGTGCCGGGATCTACGTCCTGGGCTTCTGCCGCCAGCGCGGGATCCCGACCGAGGACATCCGCCTCGTCCAGCGCATGTGGGCCGACCCGTACACCGGCCTCGTGACGCAGGTGCAGGTGACGATCGAGCTGCCCGAGGGCTTCCCGGCGAAGTACACGGACGCGGTCGTCCGGGCCGCCGAGCAGTGCGCGGTCAAGAAGACCTTCGAGCACCCGCCCGCCATCCAGGTGGACAGCGTCCTCGGCGCCGGGGCGCGCGCGTAGGACCGGCCGCGGAATCCCGCGCACGGACGCGGGGTCCCGCGCGAGGGTGGGAACGCCCCGTCGAGCCGGTCGCCGCGCGGCGCGCACGACAAGGCGCGGCCGGGGGCTCAGCTCCCGGCCGGGGCGAACCGGAGGCGTCCGTCCGGCAGGTCGTCGAGGAACTGCTCGACCAGACGCGGCTCCGCGGTGAGGCGCCAGTCGACCACGGCGTGCACCTCGGTCTCCATCTTGCGCCACTCGAACCAGCCGATGAGCCCGATAAGGGGGAACCGTTGGACCGTGGCGGCCGAGAACACCTGCCGCCACCAGGCCTGCTTCACCGCGAGCTCCGACGCGCCACCGGCGTCGGGCCGCCAGAACGCGGCGGTCTCGACGATGGCGAGCGGTTTGTGGTGTCCCTGCGCCCAGGTGGCGTAGAAGTCCGGGTAGGAGCCGCCCGAGACGCCCTGGCGACCGGTGAGCAGGTCGGCGAACTGCCGGGCAGGCGGCACGTCGTTGGCACCCCATGGGTAGCTATTGCCCCAGTGATAGAGCGACATGCCCACCCAGTCGACCGCGGGATCGCCCGGCCAGTAGGGTGCGTACGGGTCATCGCTGCCCGTCAGCCGGCCGTCGTGATCCGTGTCGAGGGCGGTGAAGGCTGACGTGCCCGGCCCGGCTCCGTACTGGCCGCCGGTGAACGGGTAGCCGTCCCCGCTGTTCGGGGCCCAGAGCATGGCGTTCCCCGGCGCTGCCCGGTGGACCGCCGCCGCGACCGTGCGGAAGGCCGCGACGTATGCGACCGGATCCTGCCCCCAGGGGTACCAGGAGCCGTTCATCTCGTGCGCGAAGCGGACGATCGTCGAGATACCGCAGGCCCGGTACCCGGCCAGCAGCCGCGCGAGGTCCATCGCCGCCGCCGGGGTCACGCTATCGAGCCCGCCGTTCGGCTGCAGTGTCAGCACCGCGACGCCACCGACGGATCGCACCTGCGCGTAGAACGCGTCGAGGTTGGCGCGGTCGGCCTGCGGGATCGGGAAGGTGACGAAGTTCACCCAGGCGGCCGGGGTGTGGCCCGCACCGAGCCTTGCCGAGACCGTCGCGACACTGTCGGATGACCAGTCGATCGCCATCCCGAACCAGGTTCCCGACGGATGGAGAAGATCGGCCGGGGCCGGTTCAGGGCCGCTCGCACCTGGGATCGGGCAGGTGGATGCGCGACTGCCGGGGGCGGCCGTGCCCGCCGACGACGCCTCTGGATCGCCCGCGCGCGCCGAGGACGCGGTCGGGTTGCCCGCCGTGCCGGGCGTGGCAGGCGCCACCCGTACGGACGCCGCGCCACCGCCGCAGCCCATGAGCGCGACGAGGAGCGCGCTGGTGAGGGTCGCCAGGAACGGGCGGGATCGGCGCATGGATCCCAGCTTCTCGACGCACGGGGATCGGTCAAGCCCGGCGGAAGTACCGGTGCGACCGGCGTTCGGTGGCGGGGTGCGGCCCTGCGACCACGGCCCTGCTCGGAGGCCCCATCATGCGCCGAGCATGAGACTGCCCACGCACCGTTCGACCCACCTCGCGCACGCCACCATGTTCCTGCTCGGCTGGACGGCGGTCATCGTCCCCACGGTGATCCTGCTGGTGGAGCGGCGGTTCGTGGTGTCCGACAGCGGGATCGGGGCCATCTACTTCATCAACTCGGCGGCCTACATCGCCGGGTCGGTCGGCGGCGGGCCCATGATCCAGCGTCTGGGGCGCGGGCGAGCCTTCCCGGCGGCCTGGCTGGTGGCCGGCGGCGCCACGCTCGTGCAGGGCGTCGCGCCGGGCTGGTCGGTCTTCGCCCTGGGCGCCGCAGCCCAGGGGCTCGGCACGGGTGCGCTCATGGTCTGTGCCAACAGCCTGATCATCGACGCGTACCCCGAGGCCCGGAGCAACGCCCTGAGCCGGCTGCACGTCTTCTACGCGCTCGGTGCGCTGTCCGGGCCCGTCATCGTGGCCTGGCTGGTGGCCGCCGGCGTGGCCTGGCAGGCCGTCCTGCTCGCGAGCGGCCTGGCCGGATGGCTGATCGCCGGCATGCTGGTCCTCATCCCCGCACCGCGGCCGCAGCCGGCACGCAGGAAAACCGTCCCGACGTCGTGGCCCGCGCACGTGGACGCGCGGCCCGTGGGGGAGGGGGCCCCGATGCTCGTGGGCGTGGCGCCGGGCCCATCGGCCGGGGGCATCGCGCCGTTCCCCGTCGCCGCCCGGGGCACCCGGCTCACCGTGGCGCTCGCGGCCGCGGCGCTCGCCATCGGCTGCTACGTCGCGTCGGAAGCGGCGGTCACCGGCTGGGTCGTGCGCTTCCTCTCGCCGTCCCGCGGCGCCGCCGCCGCCGTTGCACTCACGATGTTCTGGACCGGGCTGGCGGCGGGCCGCATCCTGGCCGCCCGCCTCGTCCACCGGTTCGACCTCGGATCGGTGATCGTCGCCTGCACGCTCGCCGGCGCGGCCGGGATGCTCCTCGCCGTCCTGGCCCCCGGCTGGCCGCCGACGATCGCGCTCTTCGTCGTCATCGGCCTCGCCTACGGGCCCGTCTACCCGTCGATCATGTCGCTCGCGAGCGGGCGCCATCCGGCCAGATCCGCCACCGTGAGCGGCATCATGGTGACGGCCGGCGGCGTCGGCGGCCTCGTGTACCCGCCGTTCGTGGGCTTCGTGTCGCCGGTGGTCGGCCTAGGGATCGGCATGCTGGGTGCGGCGCTCCTGATCGCCGCCTCGGGCGGCCTCGCCGCGGTCGAGGCCGCGGAGGTTTCGGCCGCCGCGTGACGCGACCCGCGATCGCTGCAGCGGCGGCGCGCGATCGTGCCCGATGCAGCCCCGCCGCCAACGGACATGCTCGCTGATCGAGGAGTTTGGGGTGGCCTAGGGGACTTGAACCCCTAACCGTCGGATCCACAATCCGATGCTCTGCCGATTGAGCTAAGGCCACCGCGAGGTCCGAGGAGCGCCGAGGGGAGTCTACATGGCCGCCGCGCTGGCTGTCCGGGCGCCGTCTTCGGGCGCCCTGGCTTCGATCGCGTGCCGCTACGCCGCGCTCACGCCGATCAGCGTGCCCACGGCGAAGGTGACCCCGGCCGCGACCCCGCCCAGGAGCAGTTGCCGCGCCGCGCCGTACCAGAGGTGCCGCCGGGTGAGGAGCGCGATGCCGGTGCCCAGCACCCCGAGCGCCGCCAGGCTGACGAGGAGGCTGGCGGCGAACGCCGGCGCGCCCGCGGAGAGCAGGTAGGGCAGGAGCGGGATGAAGGCCCCCAGCGTGAAGGCGAGGAACGACCCGCCCGCGGCGGCCTGCGGCGAGCCGATCGAGCGCGCGTCGAGCCCCACCTCCTCGAAGATGAGCAGCTCGACGGCCTGGTCGGGCTGCGCGAACAGCACGTCGGCGAAGCGACCGGCGTCGGCTGCCGGGATGCCCCGATCGACGTAGCTCTGCACGAGGATGGCGCGCTCCTGCTCCGGCGCCTCGCGCAGTTGCTGTTTCTGGAAGGCGAGCTGGAAGGCGAGAAGCTCGCGCTGGCTCTGCACCGAGATGTACTCGCCCACCGCCATGCTGAACGCCCCGGCGAGGAGCCCGGCCACGCCGGCGAGCACGATGACGCCGGGTGCCGGGTTCGCTCCCGCGACGCCCATCACGAGAGCCAGGTTGGAGACGAGCCCATCGTTGGCGCCGAAGACGATCGGGCGCAGGACGCTGGTGGCGCGCGTCTCGTGGGGTGCGGACGACGCCGGCAGTCCCCGAGAGGCGAGTGTCGGTCTACGCATGCCGGCCCCGTGCCCCGGTCGCCGCCGGCGTCCCCGGAATCTCGGACATCCGCCGGTTCCCTCCGTTCACCCTCTCCGGGGACGTGAGCCAGATGCTCGCGACTCGCGGCGGGGAGGGGGAGTGCGATCCGGCACGGGTCGGGGGGTGCGATGCGGCCTTCGGGTGACGGTCGCGACGGCGGGCGCGAGGCCCGCAGGCGCGGGCAGCCCGCGCCGGTCCGGATGCGTAGGCCCCGGCTGGTACCCGAGGCACACGCCCGACCGGGACGTCCGGGCCATTGGGCGGGCGGCCTCCGATCCATAGGGTTCGCTCATGGCCAGCAGCCCGGACACCGCCACGACCGCTCCGCCCCGAACGGCCCGGCGGCTCCGCGCGCGCGTCGCCCGGATCGCGCTCGCCCTGGCCGTCACCCTGACCACCGTCGGCTGGGCGCTCGCCGTCCCCGCCGCGCCGGCCGTCCGTGCGTGGACGACCTCGACGTTCAGCCCGTCCGACGAGCAGGAGCTGTTCCAGCTCACGAACCAGGCCCGCGCATCGGACGGCCTCCAGCCGCTGCGATGGGATGCCCAGCTGGCAAGCCTCGCGCGCTGGCGAGCCCAGGACATGTCCGTGCGGGACTACTTCTCGCACCAGATCCCCCCGCAGGGCTACCTGGTCTTCCACTACATGGACGAGCGTGGCATCCAGTACGTGGTGGCCGGCGAGAACATCGGCTGGGACAACGCGGCCGACGATCAGGCGACCGCCTACATCCAGCAGATGTTCATGAACTCGCCGCCCCACCGCGCGAACATCCTCGATCCACGCTGGGATTCGATGGGCGTCGGCGCGTACAAGGGCATCGACGGACACCTGATGTACTGCGTGCTGTTCAAGGAGACGCCGGCCGCGGCAACCCCCGCGCCCAAGGCCACTCCGAAGCCGACCCCCAGGCCCACGCCGAGGCCGACGCCGCGCCCGACGCCTGTCGCCACCGCCCACCCGACCCACGCGGCGGCCCCGGCGCCTGCGGCGACCGCGCGGAGCACCGAACCTGCGCGGCCGGCCACCCCGACGCCTGCACCCCCGACCGCCCGGGCGGCGACGCCCGAGCCCACCGGCACGCCGGTCCCGACCGGGGAACCGACGCCCACCGCCACCCCGACCGAGACACCCGTGACCACGCCGGCCGCAGCGACGGCGCCGGCCCCGACGGCGGCGTCCACGGCAGCGGGGCAACCGGCACCCTCGTTCCGTATCGTCGATGGCGGGCCTCCGCCGGGACTGCTGGACTCGCTGATCGCCAGCCTCTTCGGGTTCTCCGCCGGCCACTAGGGCCGTCCACCCCCCGGCTGCGTTCCGGCCGCGGGACTCCCCGCGGCGCCTGCGTGCCCCGGTACACTCGCCGCGGGCGAACCCGCGACAGGAGCACCACATGCGTCCGATCCTCGAGGCGCGCGATCTCACCAAGACGTACCGGGCGGGCGACGGCGAGGTGAGGGCGCTGCAGGGGATCTCGCTGGCGGTCGAGCCCGGGGAGTTCGTCGCGTTCATGGGGCCGTCCGGCAGCGGCAAGACGACGCTGCTCCAGCTGCTGGGCGGCCTGGACCGGCCGACATCCGGCGAGGTCGTGCTCGAGGGCGTGACGATCTCGTCGATGCACGACGACGAGGCCACCCGGCTGCGGCGCGACAAGACGGGCTTCGTGTTCCAGGCCTTCAACCTCGTGCCGCTCCTGTCGGCGCGGGAGAACGTCGCGCTGCCCTTCCTGCTGGCAGGCTCCGGCCCGGGGGATCCCGACGTGCGGGCCCGCGTCGACGATGCGCTCCGCCTGGTCGACCTGGACGCGAAGGCGGACCGCCGCCCGTCCGAGCTCGCGTTCGGCGAGCAGCAGCGCGTGGCGATCGCGCGCGCCATCGCCGGCCGTCCCGCGATCCTGTTCGCGGACGAACCGACGGGCAACCTCGACTATGCGACCGGCATCGAGATCCTCGAGTACCTGTACCGCTCGTGCGCCGAGCGGGGGCAGACGGTCGTGCTCGTCACGCACGACGCGCAGGCGGGCGCGTACGCGGACCGGGTGCTCTTCCTCCGGGACGGCCGCGTCCTCGAGGAGATCGGGCTGGGGCGGCGCAGCGAGCACCCGGCGCGACCGCTCATCGAGCGGCTCGCGCTGCTCGGGCAGTAACGAGCGTGCTCGGCCCCGCGTGGCTCGGGCTGCGGACGCTGCGGCGCCGCCCGCTGCGGACCGCCCTGACGGTGGCCGGCATCGCGATCGGGGTGGCGCTCGTGTTCGCCGCGCTGTCCGTCGATGCCGCCGCGTCGTCCGGTGCCGCGGGCTACGCCGCCCAGCTCGATGGGCGCGCCGACCTGGCGGTGCAGGCCTTCGGGGAGGGGACGCTCTCGCAGGCGACCGTCGCCACCATCGACGCCACCTCGGGGGTGCTCGCGACCTCGCCGCAGGTCCGCCGGCCGTCGTTCGCCTGGGCCTCTCCGGGCGCCGGCCCGGGATCGTCGCCGGGAACCGGCGCCACGGCGCCCGCCGGGTCCCTGGCGGGGATCGGATCTGTTGGCTCGTCGGGCCTCGGCGCCGCGGCTGCGGGCGGAGCACCGGCGGCCTCCGGCGCCGCCGCCCTCGCGCCGGTCGCGACCAGGTCGCTCGGCGCCGTCACGGTCGTCGGTGTCGACCCGAACGCGTACCGGGCGCTCCACGACGAGTCGCTGGCCTCCGGGCAGGCGCTCTCGTCCTCCGATGGCGCGGGCGTGGTGCTCGCGGAGCCCTGGGCGGGGGCGCACGGGCTCGCGGTCGGCTCGCGCATCGCGCTGATGGGCGGAGGGGGCGAGCGTACCTACGTCGTACGCGGCATCCTGGCCGCATCCGGTCCCGCGCTGGCGGACGGCGGCGACCTCGCGTGGATGACCATCGCCTCGGCGCGCGCCCTGTTCGCGCTGCCCGCCGGGTCCGCCGACCTGGTCGAGCTGCGCGTCGATCCGGCCGTCGGCGTCCCCGCGGTCGAGAGCCGCCTGGAGGCCCGGCTGTCGACGCAGCCGTACCTGCTGTCCACGTCCGCCGACGAGGCCGCGGCGCTGGCCGGCGCGTCCAGCAGCCTCGGGACCGGGCTGCTCCTGGTCGCGGCCGTGGTGCTCTTCGTCGGCGCGCTGCTCGTCTCCGACGCGCTCGCCATGTCCGTCACGGAGCGGACGCGCGAGGTCGGGCTGCTGCGAGCGGCCGGGGCGACACGCAGGCAGGTCCACGCGATGGTCCTTGCCGAGGCGCTCGGGCTGGGCGCGGCCGGGTCCGTGCTCGGGCTGGTGGTGGGTGCGCTGGTGGCCGCCGTGCTCGTGCCGGTCGTCGGGTCGGTGACGGGAGCGCCCGTCTCCGGGACGCCGATCGATCCCGGCTCGCTGGCGGTGGCCGTGCTCCTCGGCCTGCTCGTCACCGTCGTGGCGGCGCTCGGTCCGGCCTGGCGCGCCGGCCGCGTCGCGCCCGTCGAGGCCCTGCGCGCGCCGACACGATCCGCGCCCCCTGCCGGGCTCGATCGATCGGCGGTCGGCGGGGCGGCCGCGAGCGTGGCCGGGACGGCCGTGCTGGTGCTCGGCGGCGCCGTCACGGCATCGTCGGCCCAGGGTGGGATCGCCGGGACGGCCGGTCCGCTCGGCGCGCTCGTCGAAGCCGTGGCCGCGGCGCTCGCGATCCTGGTGCTCGTGGTCGCGGCCGGTCTGGTCGCCCCGCCGGTGCTCCGGCTCTCCGGCGCCATCGTCGGCGCCGTCGCGACCCCGCTCCGCCGGTCCCTCGGCGCGGAGGTGCGGATCGCGCGCCGCTCGGTGGCACACGACCCCTGGCGCGTCTCCGTCGCCTTCACCGCGCTCGCCACCGGGCTTGCACTCTTCGTCGCGCTGTCGGGCGTGGCCGACGGCATGCGCCGTGCCGGCGAGGCCTGGATCGCGGACGTGGCCCCTGCGGACTACGCCGTGGTCGCGGTATCGCCCGTGCCCGATTCCTTCGGCACCGAGCTGTCGGCGGTGCCGGGCGTGCGATCCGTGACGCCCGTCCGCCTGTTCGACGTCGCGATCGCCGGCCGTCGTGCGTCGGCCGTGGCCGTCGACCCCGGGGCGTACGGCGGGCTGGGGGCGCTGACGGTGGTGGGAGGCGGGTCCCGCACGGCCGCCCTCGCGTCGCTGCAGGCCGGCGGCGCCGCTCTGGTGCCGCAGGCCATCGCCGACCGGTTCGGCCTGCGGGTCGGCGATTCGCTGGGGCTGCGGACGGCGAGCGGCAGCGTCACGCTCCGCGTGGCCGCCATCGTGGCGCACAGCCTGCCGGGCGCCTCCGGCGAGTCCGTCGTCGTGTCGCAGTCCGACGCCGCGCGCTCGCTCGGCATCACCGGCGCGTCGATGTTCCTCGTGCGCGCCGACAACCCGGCCGACGCGGCGCTGGGCACCGCCCTGTCCCGTGTCGCGGGCCAGTACGCGCTGTCGGTCGTCCGCCCGGCGGCGATCGGCGGCGCGGTGGGCGGCGCACTCGACCGGACCTTCGGCCTGCTCGACGTGCTCGCGCTGGCCGGGGTCGTCGTGGCCGCCCTGAGCATGCTGGACGTGTTGCTCATGGACGTCCGGCAGCGCGTGGGCGAGCTCGGCCTCCTGCGCGCAGCGGGGCTCACCCGGGCGCAGGCATGGCGCGCGGTCGTCGTCGAGGCCGGGATCCTCGGCCTCGCGAGCGCGCTCGTCGGGTCGGTCGCCGGGACCGCGGGATCGGCCCTGGTCCTTGCCGCCGGCTCGGGGGCCCCGGGCTTCGCGCTCGGCGTGCCCTGGCCGGCGATCGGGCTCGCCCTCGTGCTCGGGATCGCCGGCACCGTGATCGCCGCGACGTACCCTGCCAGGCTCGCGGCGCGCATCGACATCCCGCGCGCCCTCCGTGCCGAATGAGGCAGATCCGCGGCTGCCCGGCCGCGCAGAATGGGATGCCGGCAGATCGTTCGAGGGCGACATGAGCGGTCATCCCTCCCGCCCCGCGCTCCACTTCGTCGCCCACGCCGGGGCGGGTCGTGGCGCGTTCGCGCGCCGGTGGCCGCCGATGGCGGCGGCCCTGGCCGAGCGGCGGCTCGAGCACGTCGTCGCGTTGACCTCGCGCGCGGGCGAGGCGACGGACCTGGCTCGCCGCGCGGCCGACGACGGGGCCCGGCTCGTGGTGGCGGTCGGCGGGGACGGCACGCTGCACGAGGTCGCGAACGGCCTGCTCGCCTCCGGCCGGCCGACGGACGAGCTGCCCCTGGTGGGCCTCGTGGCGGCGGGCCGCGGCAGCGACTACGCGCGCGGCGCGTCGATGCCGGCGGACCCCGCGACGCTCGTCGACCGGTTCGCCCGTGCGCTCGACGGCGACCCGTCGGTCCTCCACGCCGTCGACGCAGGCGAGGTCCGCTACCGGCCCACCCACTGGGTGGCCGGTCGTCCCGTCGACGGGCCGGCGAGCGAGCTCACGCGCCGATGGTTCGTGAACGCCGCCGGGATGGGGATCAGCCCGTTCATCGCGCAGCGGGTTTCGCGCTTCCCGGCGCGGCTCGGCGCGTACCTCTACACGGTCGCCGGCCTCGTCACGATCGTCGACTGGCGGGACCGGCTGGTCGAGCTGACGTGGGACGACCGATCGCGGGACGACGTGCGGATCGAGTCCGTGGAGGTGGCACTCGGCCCGTTCGAGGGCGGCGGGATGCGCGTCGCACCCGACGCCGACCCGTCGGACGGGCTCTTCGACGTGGTGACCGTGGGCGCGTCGAGCCGCCTGGAGACGCTCACGTTCTCCTGGCGCATCCGCACCGGGGACCACCTGCGCAGCCCGCGGGTCTCGGTCCGGCGGACGCGCTCGCTCACGCTGCGGGCGCTCGACGACCGGGGGGCGATCTACCTGCAGGCGGACGGCGAGCTGCTCGGACGCGACCCCTTCGCCTTCGACGTCGCGCCGTCGGCGCTCCGGCTCGTCTGGTAGCCTTCCGCCATGTTCGCCCAGCCGCGTCTCCTCAGGGTGCCGCCGTACGAACGGGGGATCACGCTCGGGGACTTCATCCTGCCCATCCGCATCGGCGAGCGGACGTCGACGCGCCAGCACCACGTCGCGCTGATCCTGCTCGGCGTGCTCGTGATGGCGGTCTCCGCGCAGGTCGTCGTGCACATCCCGGGCACGCCGGTGCCGGCCACGGGCCAGACCTTCGGGGTCCTGATGGTGGCGACGGCCCTCGGGTTCCGGCGGGGGATCGCGTCCGTCGGGCTCTACCTCCTGCTCGGCTTCGTGTTCCCGATCTACGCGAGCGGGGCGGTGGGCGTCCAGCACATCGGCTCGGTGCAGGGCGGCCACTTCGTCGCCGGGCCGACCGGCGGGTACCTCCTCGGGTTCCTGCTCTCCGCGGCAACCGTGGGGCGGCTGGCCGAGCTCGGCTGGGACCGCCGCTACGCCGGCGCCCTGGCGGCGATGCTGCTGGGGAACGCGCTCGTCTACGTCGTCGGCCTGCCGTGGCTTGCCGCGGCCGCCGGCCTGACGCCGGGCCAGGCGGTGCAGCAGGGGCTCCTGCCGTTCGTCGTCGGCGATGCGCTCAAGTTCGCGCTTGCGGCCGCGGTCTTCCCCGTCGGCTGGTGGATCGTGGGGCGCCGTCCGAGCGACCGCTGAGGGCGCGGTCCTCCCGGCCTCAGGCGGGGCCGCCAGCCTCGTTCGGCCCGACGATGCTCCCGTCGGCCGCTTCGGTGACGCCGGCCGCGATGGCCTCCTTCAGGTCGAGCCAGGGCTTGACGTCGATCGACGCCACGGTGGCGTCCGTCCGCACCACGCCGTCCTCCAACGCTCTCAGGACGGCCCTGTAGACGGCACGCTCGAGTCGCCTGATCGAGCGGTCGCTCAGCTCGACGGTGCGCGGCGCTTTGCTCATCAGCCGCGCTGACCGGACGAGGCCGTCGATCCGGTGCCGTCCGCAGCGGCCAGCGACGCCCGGTGCTCG
>JAJYGK010000176.1 GCA_021790715.1 Chloroflexota bacterium | reverse complement strand
GGCCCACGCGCGGGCGGGAAGCGGCCAGCGCAGCACGCCCAGCACGCGGCGAGGCGTGGGCGTGCGAATGCGCGCGAGGAGGCCGATGCGGGTGACCCGCGCCGCGGCCCGGCCCGCGCGGGCGAGCGCCCCGTCGGTCCGGGCGACGATGGCACGGCCGGTCCCGTCGCGAGGCTCCACGAAGGGCGCGAGCGGGCCGGCGGGGTGGACGCGCACGATCCGGACCGTGCCGTCGCGCTCCTCGTCGGGCAGCCCGGCCCGGGCGGTGCCGGCGATCAGGACCTCCCAGCCTGCCGCCTCCAGCGAGCGGGCGATCCGGAGCGCCCGGGAGTAGGGGGCGACGGGATTGTGGACGAGCACGATCGCGCGGCGCTGCCCGGTCATCCAGGCGAGTGTAGTGGGCGGCGGCGGCCGGGGAAGCGCGGCGGGGCGGCGGGGCCCTACACTCCGCGCCATGCCACCGCTTCGCGTCCTGGTCGTGGCGCGCTGGTATCCCGCGATCGACGATCCCGTCCGCGGCTCGTTCGTGGCGGACCAGGTCGACGCGCTCGCCGCGACCGGCGCGGTCGCGCCCGTCGTCGCCTCGTTCGAGTTCGCGCGGCTCAACCGCGTGGCGGAGCGCCGCGAACCCGAGCGAGATGCGATCCACCGGCGCGTCGCGAGCGCCGCCGAGCGGCCCGACGCGCTGACGCCGGGCGGACTGCCGGCCGCGACCGGCACCTGGCGGCACCTGGCCGCCGTCCCCGTCGCCCGGCTCCCCGTCGCCTCGGGACCGGAGGACGGTCCCGCACAGGAGGGCGACGATCACCTCGCCGCGTTCCTCCCCTTCGTGGAGAGTCTCGTCCTCCGGGCCGGACCCCGTGGCCGGCCGGTGGACCTCGTGCATGCGCACACCGGGTTCCCGGACGGCGAGATGGCGGCTGCCGCGGCACGCCGCCTGGGCGTCCCCTTCGTGGTCACGGAGCACGCCTCGCGAACGGCCGCGCTGCTGCGCGACCCCGACGTCCGCCGCCGGTACGCCGCTGTCCTCGGCGCCGCGGCGCGCATCCTGGTCGTCTCCGGGGCCCTGGGCGCCGAGATCCGGGCCGCCCTGCCGGAGCTCGCCGGCATCCTCGACGAGCGCCTCGCCGTGGTCCCCAACGCCGTGCCGGTCGAGCTGTTCCGCGCCGCGCCGCGCCGCGAGCGACGGGCCGGGGAGCTCCTGTACGTGGGCACGCGGAAGCCCGACAAAGGGATCGCGACCCTGCTCGAGGCGTTCTCGCTCGCTCGCGCCCGGCGGCCCGACCTGACCCTGCGGCTCGTGGGCCAGTCGCCGACGCCGGGGGACGAGGCCGCGTGGCTGGCCCGCGCGGCCGGCCTCGGCGTGACCGACGCCGTCTCGTTCGAGCCGGCGACCGACCGGGCGGGCGTTGCGGCGGCGATGGCGCGGGCCGACCTGTTCGTGCACGCGAGCCGGCACGAGACGTTCGGGGTCGTCCTCGCGGAGGCGCTCGCCTCCGGCCTGCCCGTCGTCGCCACGCGGTCCGGCGGCGGCGAGGAGATCCTCGGGCCGGATCCGGCAGTGCGGGGCGCGCTGGTCGACGTGGACGATGCGGTCGTGATGGCAGACGCGATCCTCGCGACGCTCGCCCGGCGGGACGAGCTGGACCCCCTCGCGCTCCGCGCGGATGCGCAGGCGCGCTTCGGCGCGGAAGGCATCTACGAGGAGGCCTGCGGGGCGACGGACGCGGTGACGGCGGACGCCGGCGCAACGGCGGAGGCCGGGATCGGGCTCGGTGCCGGCAGCGGTCCTGCGGCCGCGGTGAACACGGCGACGGCCGACACGACCACGGCGACGTCCGACACGGGCGCGGCGGACACGGCGATGCCCCTGCCGCTCGTCGTGTCGTTCAACCGGGTCCGGGCGGCGCGCCTGCTGGCGCCGCTCCCGGCCGACCTGCTGCGGGAGCTGACGCTCGTCACCGTGCGCGACCCCGGGGACCAGCCCCTGCCGTCCGGGATCGGCGAGGTCCTGGCGGCGGACCTCGACACGGGCTACCGGGCCGCCCTGGAGGCGGTGCGGCGCTCGGCGCCCCCCGACGGCCTGCGCGGCCGCCTCGTCCGGCTCGCGGACCCCGGAGCACCCGAACGGATCGCGGCGCGAACGGCGGCGATCGGCGCCGCCCACGCCCGCCACCGGCTCGAGACCGCCCGGCAGGTCGTCGCCGAGGCCGTGCGCGGGCGCGGCCCGTCGGACGTGCTCTGCGTGGACGGCTACGACGTGGACGCGGCCGGCCCGGCGCTGGATGCCGGCCTCGCGCGGCTGACTCCGGGCGGGATCCGCTGGCTCGCCGACCGGTGGACGACGCGCGGGCGAACGGACCGGTCGGCAGCACGGACCCGGCCGATGGAGGCCGCGGTACCGGTCGCGGCCGCCGGTGCGGCCCCGGACGCCCGACGCGCACGGACCCGACGGCCGGCGCCGGACGGCACCTGACGCCAGCTCGCCCGTCCGCCCCTTCCCGTCAGCCGCGGGCCAGCTCCTCGATCAACGCCACGTACCGGGCCGCCTCGCGTTCCCAGGACAGCTCCCGCACGCGGGCCTCCGCGGCGGCCACCGCCGCCTCCCGGTATGCACGGTCGGAGGCGACGCGGCGGGCGGCGGCGGCAAGCGAGGCAGGGTCGCCCGGTTCGAAGTAGCACAGCGACTCGCCGAAGTACCGCTCGACCGTCGGCAGCCGCGACGCCACGACCGGCTTGCCCATCGCGGCGTACTCGAAGATCTTGGTGGAGAGGCTGAAATCGGTGAACCGGTCGCGCCGTGTCGGCGCGAGCCCGATGTCCGCCGCGGCGATCCGGCCGGCGACCTCCTCCACGGGGATGCGGCCGTGGAACGCGACCCGGTCGGCGATCCCGAGGGCCTCCGCCCGCTCTCGCAGCAGCGCCTCCGCGTCGCCCCGCCCGTACAGGTCGAGCGTGACGTCGAGGGCCGGGCCGTCGACGCCGTGCGCGAGCCGTGCCAGCGCCTCGACGGCCACGTCCAGCTGGTAGAGCGGCGTCAGCGCCCCGGCGTACACCAGGCGCAGGCGGCCGTCGGCCATGAACGGGCGCGACGGGTGGGCGGACGGGTCGAAGCGGTCGGATCGGGGGCTGTTCAGGACGACGTCGATCTTCGGTCCCCGGACGCCCAGCGCGATCAGCCTGTCCCGCAGGGCGTCGTTCACGGTCAGCACGTGCGAGGCGAAGGCGATCGAGGCCCGCTCGGCGCCGAGCAGCGTCGAGCGGACGATGCCCCGGGAGGCCGCGGGGAACCGGCTGCGGAAGAACTCCGGCATCGCCTCGTGCAGGTCGAGCACGAGCGGGACGCCGTCCAGCCGGAGCGGTGCGAGCGCGAACACGAGCGGATCCGGGAGGGTCGCGACCTGCGCCACGGCATACCGCCGGCGGGCGTGCAGCGGGACGGCGGCGAACGCGACCCGGCCGAAGAACGCCGCGTACTCGGCGAGGTACGCGCCGATCCCCGCGCCCTGGTGGCGCTGGACCGGCAGCCGGTGCACGTCGACGCCATCGAGGCGCTCGCGGGCCGGCAATCCGGGCCGCCGGAGCGCCAGCACGTCCACGGGGATCCCCGCCGCGGCGAGCGCCTCGGCCTGCCGCCGGACCCGGGGATCCTCCTCGTAGTACGAGTGCGTGACGACCAGGATCGGGCGGCGTCGCGCGGGACGGCCGGCCCCGGTCAACCCGGCTGTCCCGACGGCGCGATCTCGTCGAGGGTGACCGGCGCGGGCAGCCCGGCGGCCTCGCGAGCCGCCTGCTCCTCGGCGAGCCGTGCCTTTCGCTTGCGGACGCGGTCCTTGTAGAACTCGACCGTCTCCAGCGTCGGCCCCTCGTACAGGATGCTCCCCTTCTCCATCAGCACCGAGCGGCTGCAGTACTCCGCCACGCTGTTGAGGTCGTGGGTGACGAGGACGATCGCGCGTGCCCGCGCGACCAGCTCCCGGATGCGCTGCTGGCTCCGGGCCCGGAACTCCTCGTCGCCCGTCCCGAGCACCTCGTCGAGCAGCAGGATGTCGGGCGCGATCGCGGTCGCGATCGAGAAGCCGAGGCGGGCCCGCATGCCCGAGGAGTAGGTGCGCACCGGCGCGTCGATGAACGGCCCGATGTCGGCGAACTCGATGATCGAGGGCGTGAGCTCGCGCATCACGCGGTGCCGGATGCCCATGAACGCGCCGATCAGCGCGATGTTCTCGCGCCCCGACACCTCCATCTCGAACCCGGCGCCGAGCGTCAGGAGCGACGAGACGCGGCCCTGCACCCGGATCGACCCCTCGTCGGGGGCGAGGATGCCGGCCAGGGTGAGCAGGAGGGTGCTCTTGCCGGCGCCGTTCGGGCCGAGGATGCCGAGCGCCTCCCCGTGCGCGACGCGGAACGTGACGTGCCGGAGCGCCCAGAAGTAGTGGTCCTCGCGCTGGCGCCTGCCGACCCACTCCATCAGCGACCCCTTGAGCGTCGTGCGCCGGGTCAGGTGGAGGTTGTAGCGGATCCCGAGATCCTCGACGTCGATCGCGGCCGGAGGTGCCATCAGAGGATCTTCGCGAAGCCCGTCTCGACCCGCTTGAAGAGCCAGATCGAGAGGGACAGGAGGACGAGCGAGACGACGAGCACCGAGAAGAGCCCGACCCAGTCCGGCGGGCTGCCGTAGTAGGCGATGTTCCGGTAGGAGGTCAGGATGTAGGTGAACGGGTTGACCGCGAGCACGTACCCGAAGACGCTCCCCTTCAGCGCCGACACCGCGTAGATCGCCGGCGACGCGTAGAACCAGATCCGGGTGATGTGACGCAGCAGGTTCTGCACGTCGCGGTAGAACGCGTTCACGCCGGCGAAGAAGACGGCCAGCGCGAGCGTGAACACGTACTGCACGGCCGCGATGACCGGGAGCGTCAGCAGCCACGGGCTGAGGTGGCTGGGGTACGGGATGTACAGGAGCAGCAGCGAGACGAGCCCGAAGCCGAAGGTGACCGCGCCGGCGAGGGTGGAGGCGGCGGGCAGCACGAGCTTCGGGAACTGGATCTGCCGGATGAGGTTGCCGCGCGCCGTCACGGAGGTCGTGGCGTCCACCAGCGAGGTCTGGAACCACTGCCAGGGCAGGATCGCCGCGAACAGGAAGAGCGGCGCGTCCGGGATCTTCTTGGCGAAGACCACCGTGACCAGGATCGAGTAGATCGCCATCTGGAAGAACGGGTCGATCAGCCACCACACCTGCCCCATGACCGTGTCGGCATGGGTCCGCTTCAGGTCCGTGCCGACGAGGTACTGGATCAGGCGGCCGCGCGTCCGCATGTCCTGGAACCCGCGGCGGACGAGCCGGACGAGGTCGAGCTGCAGGAAGAGCTCGCGGTAGCCGGGAGGGCGGCGGGTGGTGCCGGCGCGGGCGCCGGGGACCGCCCGGGCTGGAGTCGTCATAGGCAGCGGAACGGTAGCATGCGCGGTTGGGGCGCGTGCGGCGCGCCGTGGCGGCGAGGGGCGCGACGGCGGGGCGGAGGACACGCGCGGGCACGGGCTCCGGGCGCGCATCTGCTGCGACCCGGGGTGCCGGACATCGGAGTACTGTGGGTTCCTCCCCTGCAGAAGGAGCGTGACTGCGCGGCATGGCACAACTGCGACCGTCGGACGATTCGCGTTTCGAGGGCCTGGGCGACTGGCTGGTTGCCCGCGGGCAGGACGCCATGTCCCGTCGCGGCTCCGGCTCGCGCCGCTCCCGGCTGTTGCGGGTGCTGCGTCCCATCCTGCTCGTGCTCGTCGTCCTGGCGGCCATCTGGCTCATCCTCGTCGGCATCTCCACGCCGCTCGCGAGCTACCTCTTCTTCCAGAACGTCGGGTTCGGCAGCACCTGGACCACCCAGTTCGGCTACCAGGTGGCGCTGTTCCTGCTCGGGGTCGTCGGCGGGGCGGTCGTCCTGCTCGGCAACCTCGCGCTCGCCTGGCGCCTGAGCCGCGACCCGACGGACGACGACGTCGCAACGAACGGCCGGGCGCGCTCGCCCGAGGCGCGCGGGGAGGCCTGGCTGGTGGCGACGGCGAACCTCCCCCGCCGGCGCCTGCGCCTGGGCCTGGTAGTGGTCTCGGCCGCGCTCGCGTTCGTCAGCGGGATCGTGCTCACCGGCGCCTGGCAGACGGTGGCCCTGTGGCAGCACCAGGTGCCGTACTCGACCTCCGGCTCGCCGGCCGTCGACCCCGTCTTCCACCTCGAGCTCGGCTGGTGGCTCTTCACGCTGCCCGTGCTGCACCTCGCGGCCAACATCGCCGCCGCGGGCCTCCTGGCGCTGCTCGTCCTGGGCGGCGCGGCGTACGCGATCGCCGCGGTCCGCGGGGCGGACGTCACGCGGCGCGGCCCCGTCATGCACGTTGGCCTCCTCGCCGCGCTCCTGCTGCTGGTCGTCGCGGCGATGCAGTGGCTCGGCCGGTATGACCTCTCGTACGCGAGCAACGGGTTCGTGACGGGGATCGGCGCGACGGACGCGGCGGTGCGCCTGCCGCTGGCCGCGATCACCACCGCCGCCACGGTGCTGGCCGCGATCGCGGTCGTCGTGCTGGCCGTCCTCCGCGACGGGCGGCTCGCCCGTCGCGCGGCGCTCGTCGGGGGCGCCGCCTACCTGGTCCTCCTCGCGCTCGGCTTCGTCCTGCCGGCCGCCTACCAGCGGATCGTCGTGGGCCCCAGCCAGAACGTCGCCGAGGCGACCTCGATCGCCAACAACATCGCGATGACGCGCCTGGGCTTCGCGCTCGACTCGTGGACGGTCCAGGCCGACCAGCCCCGCTCGGGCCTGACGGCGGCCGAGGTGACCAGCGACCAGGCCACGTTCAACAACGCGCGGCTGTGGGATCCGCGGCCGCTGGCCGCGACGCTCGACCAGCTGCAGACGGTCCGGCAGTACTACACGTTCACGTCGGTCAACATCGACCGCTACGTGATCAACGGCCAGCCCACCGAGGTGCTGCTCTCGGCGCGCGAGATGGCGCTGGGCAAGGCCCAGTCCAGCCCGTCGTGGGTGGCGAAGCGCGTCCTCTACACGCACGGCTACGGCCTCGCCATGGTGCCGGCCAACGGCGTCGACCCCAACGGCCTCCCGAAGCTCCTGATCGGCAACCTGCCGGTCACCTCGACCGGCGGCGCGCCCGTGGTGACGCAGCCGCGGATCTACTTCGGACAGCGCCCATCGAGCTGGGTGCTCGTCGGCGCGCGGAGCGCCGAGTTCGACTACCCGTCGAGCAGCGGCAACGGCAACGACGTCGACACGCGGTACACGGGCACGGCCGGGCTCCCCGTCGGCTCGATCGCCGAGCGGCTCTTCTGGGCGTGGAGCCTCGGCGACGTGAACCTCGCGATCAGCAACCAGGTCACGGCCCAGACGCGGCTCCTGATCCATCGCAGCCTGACGGATCGCCTGAGCACGCTCGCCCCGTTCCTGACCCTCGACGGGGACCCGTACGTGGTGATCGGACCCAACGGCCACCTCGTCTACGTGCAGGACGCGTACACGATCACGGCCGGGATGCCGGACGCGACGACGTACGCCGACAGCAGCCTGGGCGCCACGTACAACTACATCCGAAACAGCGTCAAGATCACGATGGACGCCTACGACGGAACGGTGCACTTCTACGTCGCCGACTCGTCCGACCCGCTGATCCGCGCCTGGGAGAGCATCTTCCCCGGCATGTTCCAGCCGCTGTCGGAGATGCCCGCCGGCCTCCAGGCGCACCTGCGGACGCCCGAGTCGATGTTCAACGCGCAGACGCAGATGTACGCGGCCTACCACGTCACGGACGTGTCCAGCTTCTACAAGGGAGACAACCTGTGGACGGTGCCCACGGTGACCACCGGCGGCACCACCGTCCTGCCCCCCCAGGCCTACTACGTCGAGATCCGCCTGCCGGGCCACAGCGCGCCGGAGTTCGTGCTGGTCCAGCCGATGGTGCCCGCGTCGCGCCCGAACATGATCGCGTGGGTCGCCGCACGCAACGACGGGAACGCGCGCGGCCAGGTCATCGTCTACGAGCTTCCCTCGGGTGAGACCGTCCAGGGCCCCACCCAGATCGAGGCGCGCATCGACCAGGACCCGGTCATCAGCGCGCAGATCAGCCTGTGGAACGCGAGCGGCTCGCGGGTGATCCGCGGCAGCATGCTCGTGCTCCCCGTCGGCTCGTCGTTCGTCTACCTGGAGCCGATCTACCTGCAGTCGACGGCGTCGGCGTTCCCGCAGCTGACGAAGATCGTGGTCGCCTCGCAGCAGGTCGTCGGCTGGGGCAACACGCTGCAGCAGGCGCTGCAGTCGGTGACGAGCGGGGTGGGCACCGGGAGCCTGACGGCGGGCACCGGCACCACGGTCACCACCTCCGGTCAGTCGCCGGGTTCGAGCCCCTCGCCGGGTGCGACCGTCGCGCCCAGCCAGGTGCCGGGCGCCTCGACGGCGCCGGGCGCTCTCCCGGGCGACGCGGCCGGCCTCATCACGTACATCAACGACCACTTCGCGCAGGCGAAGGCGGACGAGGCGAAGGGCGACTTCGTCGGGTACGGCCAGCAGATGCAGCTGGTGCAGTCGGCGCTCGATGCCCTCGACGCGCTGACGGGCGTCCCGCCGTCGGCGGCACCGACGCCGGCCGCATCGGCGGCGCCCTGACCCTCGCGCGCGATCCGGGGGAGGACCCACCGCCAGGTGAAGTTCCCGGTGGAAATGAGACTGGCTGCCCCGCCCTTCGAGGAGGCGCGGATGCCGGAGGTCCAGGCGCGGACGTACGCCAACCCGCGGCTGCTGCCCGCACGGAGCCACTACCAGGAGGGCCGGCTTCCTGCTCGTGGCAACGCAGGACGCCCGAGTCACATCAGCGTGGCCCCCGCAACCCGTAGCTCCTCCAGCGCGGCCACGGTGTACGCCGCGAGCCCCCCGGGCGCGTCCCAGTCCCCCTGCTCGGACCAGGCGGCGAACCCCCGCTTGAACGCGAGCACGCCGAGCTCAGCCGCGATGGCGGCCGTCGCCTCGGGGACGCCGCGCGCGACGAGGGCCTGCGTCATCGCCGCGGCGAAGCTCACCGCCTTGAGCGCGTCCCGCGCCTGGAGTTCGCCGCTGGCGGCCACCGCGGCGTCCAGCTTGCGGGCGAGCTGCCGGTTCCTGGTACCCATCGAGTCCGAGGCGCGCACGAGGCCCGACCTGACCGCATCGAGCGGGCCCGCGCCCGGCGGTGCGTCGGCGATGCCCTCCGCGAGCAGCCGGCTCAGTGTGTCCTGCCCGGCGACGAGCAGCTCGCGCTTGTCGGCGAAATGGCGGAAGAACGTGCTCTTCGTGACGCCGGCGCGCTCCGCGATCTGGGCCACGGTCGTCGGGTCGTAGCCCTGCTCGCTGAACAGGTCCAGCGCGGCTGCGACCAGGCGTTCTCGTGCTCCGGGCTTCCAGCGGCTCACCGCGCATCATAGGCGATGGGACCGCAGTCCCATCACCCGTGGTAGAGTGACGGGACAGGAGTCCCATCACCCAGGAGCGGTCCCATGCGCGTCTTCGTCACCGGCGGCACCGGCAACATCGGCTCGGCCGTCGTCTCCGAGCTGCTGGCCCACGGCCACACGGTCCTCGCCCTCGCCCGCTCTGATGCGTCCGCGCTCGCCGCGGCACGCAGCGGGGCGGAACCGCTCCGCGGGACGCTCGCCGACCTCGACATCCTCCGGGCGGGCGTCGCGCACGCCGACGGGGTGGTCCACCTCGCCTTCGCCCACGACTTCCGGAGCGAGGAGACGCTGGCGCGCGCTGTGGCGGAGGAGACCGCGGCGCTGGCCGTCCTGGGAGAGGCGCTCGTCGGCAGCGGCCGCCCGCTCGTGACCGTCGCCGGCACGCCGGTCGTCCCGGGGCGTCCATCGACCGAGACTGACCCCCTCGGCACTTCGGGGCCGGTCGGCGGTCGAGCGCGCGCCGTCATGGCCGCCCTCGACCTCGCCTCGCGCGGCGTCCGGAGCGCGGCGGTACGGCTGCCCCGGACCGTGCACAACCACGGCACGGGCGGCTTCGCCGGGATGCTGACCAACATCGCCCGCCAGACGGGCATCTCCGGCTTCCCAGGCGACGGCACCCAGCGCTGGCCGGCCGTCCACTCGCTCGACGCGGCGGTGCTGTTCCGCCTGGTGCTCGAGGGTGCGGATGCGGGGACGTCGTGGCACGCCGTGGCCGACGAAGGGGACCGGGTGCGGGACATCGCGGGGGTCATCGGCCGGCGCCTCGGGCTGCCCGTCGGCCCCGTGCCCGTGGAGACCTACGGGCCCCTGGGCGGGATCTTCGTCACCGACCAGCCCTCGTCGAGCGCTCGCACCCGCCAGCTGCTCGGCTGGCAGCCCGTTCAGCCGAGCCTGCTCGAGGATCTCGAGGGGATCGAGGGCTGACGAGGCCGTCGAGGTCCGCATCGACCTCAGCCGGGCAGCATCTGGTCCCGCCCGGCCAGCGACCGCACGACCCCGAGGTACGTGTCGGCCTGGCGCTCCCAGCTGTAGGTCGTGCGCGCCGCGGCCAGCGCCGCGGCGCTCCACGCCGCGCGGCGGTCGGGCGGCGCTTCCAGGATCGACCGGATCGCCCGCGCGATGTCGGCGGGATCGTCGGGCCGGCACGTCACGCCCGCGCCCGTCTCGCGCAGGATCCCCGCCATGCCCGGCAGGTCGCTCGCGACGACCGGGACGCCGGCGGCGAGCGCCTCGAAGAGCTTGTTCGGGGTCGTGAGCCGGTGGTTCAGCGTGTTGCCCTCGATCGGCATGGCCGCCACGTCCGCGGACGCCACCCACTCCTGGAGGGCCTCCGGCGCCACTCCCGGCACGACGTGCGCCCGGCCCGCCTCCCGAAGCCCCGCCGCCAGCTCCCGGTACGCCTCGAACCGCGGCCCGAACCCCATCACCACCAGGTGCGCGCCGGGGACGAACGGGATCGCCTCGAACAGGCGCTCGATGCCGCGGTGCGGGAAGAGGTACCCGTGATACAGCACGACCCGTGCGGCGGGATCGAGCGACAGGATCTCGTGGAAGCGACGTGGTCGCGGCGGTCCGCCGGCCTGGCCAGGCGCCGGGTCCGGCGGGGCGGGCGGGCAGTTCATGACGATCGCGGGGCGGAGGCCCAGCCGGCGGGCGAGCACGTCGGCGTAGGGCCGGCTCACCGTGGTCACGGCGTCGGCCGACCGCGCCCACGCCCGTTCGCGGCGCCCGAGGAGCCGCCGCCAGGCGCCCGGGAGCCGGGCGAACGCGCCGCTCTCGACGTGGATCTCGAGCGAGTCGTAGAGGACCCGGCCCCCGCGCCGATCCCGCAGGCGCAGGCAGACGGGCAGGGTCACGAGGCCGTCCGCCTGCCACACGTCGGCCGGCGGCGCGATCCGCGCGACCTCGTCCGCCCAGCGCCGCGCGACGACCTGGTAGCGCAGCGCCTGGAGCAGGCGACCGGGACCGTCGACCAGCGCGCGACCGGGACCGTCGACCAGCGCGCGAGCGGGGCCGTCCACCGCGCGGCGGACGAGTTGGGCGGGAGCGCCCTTTCGGCCGCCTGTGCCCGCTGCCCGTGGCGCGCCCCCGTCGCCGGACGACGAGGACGGCCGGGACGCGGGAAGCCGAGGGGCCGGCAGCCATCGGGGCCCCGGCGGCAGCGGCACCCGCAGCACCTCGAACCCCTCGCGTTCCTCGCGGTCCGCGAGCCCCGGGCCGGAACGGGCCACCCAGGTGACCGCGAAGCCCGCGTCCAGGAGCGTCCGCGTCATGCGGGTGGCGCGCGAGTTGTGCTCGGCGGTGTTCCCGAACAGCAGGACGACGCGCGGGATCCCGCCGGGCGTCATCCGTCCCCTGCCGCCTCCGGCGCCGGATCCGCCGCCATCGCGGGGTCGCCGGCCGCGACCGCGTGACCATCGGGTGCGATCGCATCGTCGTCCGCGACCGTGTCGTCGTCGGCGCCCCCGGCCGCGAGGGTGCCGTCCGGCGCGGGCGTCATCGGCAGCGAGGCATCCCCCTCGTTCCCGGCGGCCAGCTCTTCCGCCTCGGCGGCCTCCGTGGCGGCGACGGCCGCCTCCACGCTGCCGTCCCCGAGCAGATCGCGGTACAGCGACACGAGCCGCGACACCTCGGTCTCCCAGTTGTACCGCTCGTGCGCCGCGCGCAGGCACCGGGCCCGCAGGGCGGCCGTCTCGTCGGCCGGGCGCTCCAGGACCGACCGGATCGCCCGGGCGATGCTCGACGGGTCGGCCGGATCGCAGACCGCTCCCAGCGGCGCGTCCGGGTCGTCGAGCACGATCCGCCGCATCTCCGGGAAGTCGCTCGCGACGACCGGCACCCCGGCCGCGAGGCTCTCGAAGAGCTTGTTCGGCGTGGAGAGGTAGTGGTTCAGCGTCGAGCGCTGGATGGGCATCACGCCCAGGTCGGCCGACGCGACCCAGGGCGGCAGCTCGTGCGGCGGCACTGCGTCCAGGACGTGTGCCCGGCCGCCGTATCGCGGGTCGGCCACGCGGGCGACGAGGTTGGCGCGCTCGCTGCCGTAGCCGAGGAAGACGGCATGCACCCGCTCCATGCCCGGCTCGAGCAGCGAGTCGAGGATCTCCTCCATCCCGCGGTGGGCCGAGAACCCGCCGTGGTACAGGATCACGGGCGACCCGGCCGGGATCCCGGCCGCCCGTCGCAGCAGGTCCGGGCGCCCTTCCGGCGGCTGCCAGCGGGCCGGGCAGTTCCGCACGACCACCACCCGGCGGGGCGCATAGCGCCGCCCGAGGTCCTCCGCCAGCGACTGGTTGACGGTGACCAGCGCGTCGATCCTCCCGACCCAGGAACGCTCCTGGTGCACCAGCACGCGGCGGGCCCAGCCGGGCAGCTTCGCCATGCGCCCGGACTCCACGTAGATCTCGTGGCTGTCGTACACGACGGCCGGTCGCGTGCCGGGGCCGTGGCGGCCCCGCATCGTCGCGGCGGCGATCGCACCGGGGAGGCCCGACAGGTCGTGCCCGTGGTACGCGTCGGCGTCCGGTGCGGCGGCGGCTGCGGCCCGGGCCCACCCGCCGATCGACCACTGCCACCGCGTCAGCCAGTCGATGGTGTCGCCGCCGGCGGGACGCTCGGGGTGCGTCCGGCGGTAGAGCAGCTGGGACGGCGTGCGCACCGCCGTCCACGCCAGCCAGGCCACCGTGACCGGCAGCAGCCAGAGCAGCTCGACCCAGCCGGCCGGTCCGCGCCGCAGGTCGTAGAAGAGGCGGAAGCGGACCCACCACCGTCCCCGCCACGGGTATCGGGCCAGGATGTACCAGCGCTTCCAGCCGGTCGGCAGCGGGATCCGGACGATCTCGAAGCCGTCGCGCCGCTCGCGCTCGACCTCGGTCGACTTCGGATCGCGCGGGCGGGCCATGATCGTCACCGTGTGACCGGCACGCGCCAGGCTCGCGGCCTCGCGCAGGACGCGCGCGTCCGTCGTGCAGTCGTTGAACACGAACGCCACGATGCGGCTCACCGGCCCACCTCCCCGGACCCGCCGGCACCGACCCGGCGCGGCGCCAACGAGCGGGCGGATTCGACCTCGAGCGGACCGGACTCCGCCGCCAGCCGACGGTAGGCGGCCACCAGGCCCGCCTGCTGGCGCTCCCACGTGTAGCGCTCCAGGGCGAGCGACCGGCAGTGGCGGCGCAGCGCCTCGCGATCGGCCGGAGCCCGGGCCAGCAGGCCGGCCGCAGCCGCCGCGATCGCGGAGGGCTCGATCGGGGCGCACGCGCCGAGCGCGTCGGCCGTCACGACCCGGCAGTGCTCGGTGCCGGTCGCCACGAGGACGGGCACGCCGGCCATGATGCTCTCGAAGAGCTTGTTCGCCAGGTTGAGCCGCTGGTTGAGCGTCCGCCCCGGCTGCCCCACGTAGCCGAGGTCGGCGGAGGCCGTCCACTCGAGCAGCTCCGAGGGTGGGACGGCGTCCAGCACGAAGAGGCGTCCCGGGCGGCGCGCCGCCTCTGCCACGAGACGGTCGCGCAGGCGCCCGTAGCCGAGCAGCACGACGGCGGCGTCCAGCGCACGGAGCGGTTCCCGATCGAGGGCGCCGATCAGCTCCTCGATCCCCCGGTCGACGCTGAAGCCGCCCTGGTACAGGACGACGGGACGCCCCGGCGCGATGCCCGTGGCCTGCCGGAGCCGGTCGGACGCGGGCGGTCCCGGCTCCTCGGGGCGCCAGGCGGCCGGGCAGTTCAGCACGACGACGGGCCGCCGCACGCGGAAACGGCGGGCCGCCTCGGTGGCGACCCCGTCGCTGACCGCGCTGAGCAGCGCCGCGCGGCGGACCCAGCCGCCCTCGCGGCGGCGGACGAGCGACCGGACGGCGCCCGGCATGCGGGCAAGGCGCGCCGCCTCCGTGTGGAGATCGGCGAGGTCGTAGGCGAAGCGGGCGCCGGATCGCGCCGCCGCCCCGGCCACGACGGGCAGCGCGATGAGCGCCTTGCAGTGGTACACGTCGGCGTCCGGGACGGCCGCCAGGACGGCCTCGCGCCACGGCCCCACGCGGCGCTGGTGCGCGGCGATCTCGGCGAGGCGGCGGAACGGGGCACGGACCCGGTCCAGACCGCGCGGCGGGGTCGCGGGCAGCGCCGTCGCGTCCGGGTCGAACCCGAGCAGCCGCGCGATCCGGGCACGCGTCCGCGCCGGGAGCGGCCGGAACGCACTCGTGACGCGACGGTCGACATCGAGCCGGCGCACCTCGAGGCGCTCGTCCAGCCGCTCGCGTGCCGGGAGTGCCGGGTCGGCGAACGCCAGCACGATCAC
>JAJYGK010000027.1 GCA_021790715.1 Chloroflexota bacterium | reverse complement strand
GACTCCACGCGTCAGTCCGTCGGCTGCGGCACCCGTCGGCGCCGCGCAGTCGCGTCCCGGAGGTCCGATCGAGCATGTCCGACGCTGCTCCCACCCCGCGCCCGGGGTACCGCATGGAACGGGATCCACTCGGCTGGCTCGAGGTCCCGGAGGACGCGTACTGGGGCGTGCAGGCGCAGCGTGCGATCCAGAACTTCCCGATCAGCGGCATGCGCCCCAACCCGGCACTCGTCCGTGCCGCCGTCCAGGTCAAGAAGGCGGCCGCCCGCGCCAACCACTCGACCGGCCGGCTCCCCGACCACCTGTACGAGGCGATCGTCCGTGCCGCCGACGAGCTCCTCCTGCTGACCCCCGAGCGGGACACCCCCGAGGCGCAGGCCCTCTCGGCCAGGCTGGTCGACAGCTTCCGCGTCGATCCCTTCCAGGCCGGCGCCGGCGTCAGCCACAACATGAACACCAACGAGGTCCTCGCCAACCGCGCGATCGAGATCCTGTTCGAGCGCGGCATCGGCAGCGGGAAGCGCGGCGACTACGCGGTGGTCAACCCGAACGACCACGTGAACATGGCGCAGTCGACCAACGACGTCTTCCCGACCACGATGCGGATCGCGACGCTCGACCTGATCCGCGACTTCCTTCCCGCGCTGCAGGAGCTGATCGACGCGTTCGCGGCGAAGGGACGCGAGTTCGATCACGTCCTGAAGTCGGGCCGCACGCACATGCAGGACGCGGTTCCCATCCGCCTCGGCCAGGAGTTCGCCGCCTACGCGCTGACGCTGCGGCGCGCGAAGGAGCGCATCGAGCGCGCGTCCGACGCGATCCGGGAGCAGAACATCGGCGCCACCGCGGTCGGGACCGGGCTCAACGCCGAGCCCGAGTACATCGAGCGCGTCATCGGCTTCCTGTCGGAGCAGACCGGCCACGAGCTGCGGACGGCCGAGCACCTCGTGCAGGCGACCCAGTCCATGGGCCCCATGACCGAGGTCTCGGCGGCGATCCGCGGCCTCGCCGTCGACCTCCTGAAGATCATGGAGGACCTGCTGCTGATGTCGTCGGGGCCGCGCACCGGCTTCGGCGAGATCCGCCTGCCGGCGCGGCAGCCCGGGTCGTCGATCATGCCGGGCAAGGTGAACCCCGTCATGGTCGAGAACCTCTCGATGATCTGCTTCCACGTGATCGGCAACGACACGTGCGTCGCCTGGGCCGCGGCGCGCGGCCAGCTCGAGCTCAACGTGATGATGCCGATCATCGCCCACGACACGCTCGAGTCGCTCACGATCCTGACCACCGGCTGCCGCCAGTTCGCGCGCGAGGCCGTCCTGGGGATCGAGGCCGACGAGGCGCACTGCGCCGACCTGCTGGAGCAGTCGAGCGCGATGGCGACCCCGCTTGCGCCGTACATCGGCTACCGCCTGGCGGCCGACATCGCCAAGGAGGCGGTCCGCACGGGCAAGACGATCCGCCAGCTGGTCCTCGAGAAGGGCGTCTTCTCGAAGGAGGACCTGGACGCCATCCTCGATCCGCACGAGCTGACGGAACCGGGCGTGGCAGGCGGCTTCCGCCACACGCCGACCATGCCCGAGGGGTACGAGCCGCCGACCGGTCCGGTCGGGTCGGGAGGATAGCCATGATCGATCGGGGGAACGACCGTTGAGCGAGGACCCGGTGGAGACCGCGGGCCGCGCCGGTCCCGGGCCGGGGACGGGCAGGGACGCCGCGGAGGGCGTGGACGCGGAGGGCGTCGCCGCGGAGGGCGTCGACACGCGGGTGTTCCGCGAGACGCTCGGCCGCTTCGCGACCGGCGTGACGATCGTCACGGCCTACTGCGACGACGACGGCGACGGGACGTGCGGCCAGCTGCCCCACGAGCCGGGCCAGCACGCCTGGGGCACGACGGTCAACGCGTTCAGCTCCGTCTCGCTCGACCCGCCGCTGGTCCTCGTCTGCATCGGGCGGGAGCGCTCGATCCACCCCGTGATCGCCGCGGTCCGCCGCTTCGCGGTCAACATCCTGGGCGAGGACAGCCAGGCCCTCTCCGACTGCTTCGCCGGGGCTCCGTCGACGCTGCCGCGCTCGGCGTTCTGCAATGCGCCGCACCATCCCGGCGAGCACGCCACGCCGATCCTCGACGAGGCGATCGCGCACCTCGAGTGCGAGGTCGAGGAGTCGGTGGACGCGGGCGACCACACGGTCTACATCGCGCGCGTCCTGTCCGTCGTCAACGACGCCGACGACCGCCTGCCGCTGCTGTACTTCCGCGGCCGCTACCTGCGCATCGAGCGGGCCGCGACGTCGGACCTGCGCGGCAAGCCGGACATCTAGGCCGGACGGGGAGCGATGGCGACCGTCCGTGCCGGAGGGCTCGACGTCCACGTGACGACGGAGGGCAACGGACCACCGCTCGTCCTCCTGCACGGCGCCAGCTCGTCGGCGGTCGAGGACTGGTCGGCCCAGCGCCCGCTGCTGCGGCGGGCGTTCCGCCTGTACCTGGTGGACCTGCGGGGACATGCGCGCACCGCCGGGGGCTCGTTCGACGCGCCCGGCGCGCTGACGCCCGCGACGCTGGCGGCCGACCTGCTCGCCACGGTCGACGCGCTCGGGCTGCCGACGTTCCACCTGGCAGGATTCAGCCTGGGCGGTCTGACCGCCCTGCACTTCGCCGCGGCGCACGCGGACCGGCTGCGCACGCTCGTCCTGGTCGGGGTGGATCCGCAGCGGGAGCCGCGGGCACACGTCGCGCGCGTGCTGATGGACCCGGAGCGGATCGCCCGGGAGGAGCCGGCATGGGCCGCGCAGCTCGAGCGGCGCCACGGCCCCGTGCAGGGTCCCGGCGCGTGGCGCGACCTCATGCGGGCGATCACGGCCGCGATCGGGAGCGAGCCGCTGCTCTCGCCCGCCGACCTGCGTCGCGTCCGCGTGCCGACGCTCGTCGTGGCCGGCGACCGGGACGTCTTCGTGCCGGCCGACCACGCCGTGGCGCTGTACCGGCAGATGCCGGAGGCGCAGCTCTGCGTCGTACCGGACTGCGGGCACCAGGCGATGGTCCTGCGGCCGGCGCTGTTCGCCGAGGTCAC
>JAJYGK010000021.1 GCA_021790715.1 Chloroflexota bacterium | reverse complement strand
AGAACGGCAAGCACGCCGTGAAGGGCAAGTGCCCGGTCTGCGGGACCAGCGTCTTCAAGATCGGCGGCTGAGCCAGCCCCCTCGCAACCCTCGAGGCCCCGGCCACGGCCGGGGCCTCGGCATATCCGCCCGCCCGCACGGTCACGCGCTGGCTCCGGCTGGCCCGCGCCGTCTCCAGTGCGGACCGCCCGCTCGCGCGCCCGCCCCGGGCCGTCCACGCGCACCGACCCGGGGACGGCACCGCTCGGGCCATCCGTCGTCGCCGCCCGGCCCTCGTACATCGGGTCTTCCGGGCCCTCTGTGGCGCGGAATCGCGTTGGTACAATCTCGCAGGAACGAAGGACTGGCCGACGGCGCGCTGCAGGGCGTGCCGGAAGCGGTGCGGGACGCGTCCCGCGGCCCGACCGGGCCGGGGCTCCGCCGAATCATCCAGAAGTCCGCCTCGGGCGCCCCTCGACCGGAATGCCGGTCGACCGAGGGAACCGCGGCCTCGTCGTCCGTCATGACACGCCATCGATGTGCCCGCCGAGGCGGGCTCCAGGAGGTACCGCAGCATGACCACCCGGGTCGGCATCAACGGGTTCGGCCGCATCGGCCGCCAGGCGCTCAAGGCGATCATCGAACGCGCGCCGGACCTCGAAGTCGTCGCCGTCAACGACATCGTCGACGTGGCGACCAACGCCCTGCTCTTCAAGCACGACTCGACGTACGGCACCTTCCGGGGAACCGTCGAGCACACCGACGACGCGATCATCGTCGACGGCCGGACCATCCGGAGCCTGATGGTCACGAACCCCGCCGAGCTTCCGTGGCGCGACCTCGGCGTCGACATCGTCATCGAGTCCACGGGCCGCTTCACCGATGCCGACAAGGCGCGCGCGCACATCGAGGCCGGGGCGAAGAAGGTCATCATCTCTGCGCCTGCCAAGAAGGAGGACGTGACGCTCGTCCTCGGCGTGAACGAGGAGACGTACGACCCGGCGAAGCACGCCATCATCAGCAACGCCAGCTGCACCACGAACTGCCTGGCGCCGGTGGCCAAGGTGCTCAACGACACGTTCGGCATCGAGCGTGGCCTGATGAACACGATCCACAGCTACACGAACGACCAGCGCATCCTCGACGTCGCCCACAAGGATCCGCGGCGGGCGCGCTCGGCCGGCCTCAACATCATCCCGACGACGACCGGTGCCGCGAAGGCCCTCTCGCTCGTGATCCCCTCGCTGAAGGGCAAGCTCGACGGCTTCAGCCTCCGCGTGCCGACGCCCACGGTCAGCGTCGTCGACCTGACCGTCGACCTGGCGAAGGACGCCACCGCGGACGACCTGACGGCCGCCTTCCGCGCCGCCGCGGCCGGCCCCATGCAGGGCATCCTGGGCGTGAGCGACGAGCCGCTCGTGTCCAGCGACTTCCGCGGTGACTCCCGCTCGTCGATCGTCGAGGCCGCGTACACGCTCGTGGTCGGTGGCCGCTTCGCCAAGGTCCTCGCCTGGTACGACAACGAGTGGGGCTACAGCTGCCGCGTGGCCGACCTGGCGAAGTTCGTCGCCGAGCGCCTGTAGTCGCAGCCCGCACGCGCGACCTCCGGCGGGCGCCGGGGGCCGCCGCTGCACACGAGAGGACTCCGATGGACAAGCAGACCGTCCGGGATTTCGATCCCAGCGGCAAGCGCGTCTTCGTGCGGGTCGACTTCAACGTCCCGCTCGAGGACGGCAAGGTCACCGACGACACGCGGATCCGCGCCGCCCTGCCGACGATCAGGTACCTGCTCGACAAGGGCGCCATCGTCATCCTGGCCAGCCACCTCGGCCGTCCGAAGGGCAAGGTCGTCGAGAGCATGCGGCTCCGCCCGGTCGCCGAGCGACTCAGCCAGCTGCTCGGACGCAGCGTCCCGGTGACGGGCGATGCGATCGGGCTGGGGACGACCGACGCGCTCGCGCGGCTCAAGCCCGGCCAGGCGATCCTGCTCGAGAACCTGCGCTTCCACCCCGAGGAGGAGGCGAACGACCCGGAGTTCGCGAAGACGCTGGCGAGCTACGCCGATGTCTACGTGAACGACGCCTTCGGCACCGCGCACCGGGCGCATGCGTCGACCGTGGGGATGGCCGAGCTGCTCCCCGCCTACGCCGGCTTCCTCATGGAGCGCGAGATCAATGCGCTGTCGCGCCTGATCGAGAACCCCGAGCGCCCGTTCGCCGCCGTGCTGGGCGGCGCCAAGGTCTCGGACAAGGTCAAGGTGCTCGAGAACCTGATCGCCAAGTGCGACGTCTTCTGCATCGGCGGCGGGATGGCGAACACCTTCCTCGTCGCGATGGGTCACACGGTGGGCAAGAGCCTGCTCGAGGCCGATCGCGTCGACGACGCGAAGCGCATCCTGGCGGATGCGGAGGCGCGCGGCGTCACGTTCGTGCTGCCCACGGACGTCGTCGTCGCCAAGGAGGTCACCCGCGGCGCCGAGCGCAAGGTGGTGCAGGCCAGCAAGGTGCCCAACAGCTGGTCGATCGTCGACGTCGGGCCCAGCACCGTCAAGGCGTTCGAGGAGGCGCTGCAGCCGGCGAGGACCGTGCTCTGGAACGGCCCGCTCGGCGTCTTCGAGATCCCGACGTTCGGCGACGGGACGCGTGCGATGGCCCGCTTCCTCGCCGAGCGCGCCGACGACGGCGTGACGACGGTGGTGGGCGGCGGCGACTCGGTGGCCGCGCTGGACCAGCTCGGGCTCGCCGAGAAGATGACCCACGTCTCGACGGGCGGCGGCGCGTCGCTCGAGTTCCTCGAGGGGATCACGTTGCCGGGCGTGGCCGTGCTGCGGGACCGCGAGGCCGCGTAGCACGCTCCGGCGGCGGGACCGGCCGCCCGCCCCTCCTCCGGCCGCCCGCCCCTCCTCCACAGGGGCCGGACGCGGCCGATACGGGACCGGCTCACCCGACGATCGGGGTGCCCGACAGGTGCCCCGATCGTCCGTTTTCCCGTCCCCGACGCTCTCCCGGCGTACGATCGCCTGCCTTCCAGATCGTACGGGGGTGTTCCGATGATCCGAGTGTTCCGACCCACGCGCATCGCGCTCGCGCTCGCGCTGGTGCTCTCGATCGGCGCGGCCGCGGTGGTGCAGGCCGACAGCGGCGGCGTCAAGGTGCTCGATGCCGGCCTCGTCGCGCTGCCGCAGGCGCAGGTCGGCACCACGCTGTCCGGCGTGACGGCCGGCGGGCTGCCGTGGGAGATCGCGCACGGGTCGGCGCAGCTCTACTCGAACGGCCGGCTCCACGTCCAGGTCCAGGGTCTCGTGCTCGCGGCCGGCGCCAACGCGGGGATCAACCCGATCGGGACCGCCGAGGCCATCGTCACGTGCGGCGACGCGGTCGCGGCGACGTCGGGCGTCGTGCCGTACTCCCGGCAGGGCGACGCGACGATCAACCAGACCGTCCAGCTCCCGTCGCAGTGCCTGGCGCCGGCGGTCTTCTTCGCGGGCATGACGCCCGCCGGGCCGCGCTGGTTCGCCGTGACCGGCTGGTAGGCGCGAGAATCCACGACCCCGCCGGCGACCGGTCGCCGGCGGGGTCTTCTGCTGAATGAGGCGCCACGACGCCCGGTCCGATGGGCCGGTCGGGTGCGCCGGCGCGCCGGGGATCAGGCCTCGGGCTTCTTCTTCGTGGCCCGCGTGCGCGGCTTGGGCGCGGACTGCTCCGGCGCCGTCTCCGGCGCGGCCGCGGCCGCACGCGTCCTCGGCGCCCGTGTCCGGGTGGTGCCCGTCGCGGTCGTGCCGGTCCCGGTCGTGGTCGCGGACTGCGCCGCCGTGGCGGCGTCGCCGCGGGTCGCGCGGTGGACGGCCGCCCGGGCCTTGCCCGCCGCCGTCTGCTCGCCCTTCGCCTTGGTCGCCCGGGACGCGGCGACGCGCGCCTTGGCGGCCTTCGCCGCCGCCGCCCGGCCCGTCGTCTTTGCGACGTGCGCGGCACCGGAGACCGTCGCGCCGGCGAGCGCCGCGTTGACCTTGCGCATGAGGCGGCTCTTGCGGCGCGCGGCGGCGTTCGGGTGAATCGCCCCGGTCTTGGCCGCGCGGTCCAGGGCGGCTTCCGCGGCCGGGAGAGCGGTCGCGGCCGCCTCGGCCTCCCCGGCCACCGCGAGGCGAAGCGCCTTCGCGACGAGCGTCCGCGCCGCGGACTCCCGCGGCTGGTTGACCGCGTGCCGGCGCTCGGACTGGCGGTCGCGCTTGATGGCCTGGGGCGTCCGTGCGCCCTTCCAGTTTCGAGCCGAATGTGCCAAGGCGGATCGATCCTCGATATGGTGCGACTGTGGCGGCCGGGCATGCCGGGCTGGCGCCGTCCTGTTCGGCGCGCGCGACCGCCCATGGTATCAGGTCGGGTCGGAGCAGGCGAGCCCCTTCCCTCTGCTACACTCGCCGCGCCCCATGACCCCCCAGGAAAGGCTCCGCAACTTCTGCATCATCGCGCACGTCGATCACGGGAAGTCGACGCTGGCCGACCGGTTCCTCGAGCTGACCCACACGATCGACGCCCGCCAGATGACGAGCCAGGTGCTCGACTCGATGGACCTGGAGCGCGAGCACGGGATCACGATCAAGGCGCGGGCCGTCCGCCTCCACTACACCGCCGGCGACGGCGAGACGTATGCCCTCAACCTCATCGACACGCCCGGCCACGTCGACTTCACGTACGAGGTGAGCCGATCCCTGCAGGCGTGCGAGGGGGCGATCCTCGTCATCGATGCCGCGCAGGGGATCGAGGCCCAGACGCTGGCCAACGTCTACCTCGCGCTCGAGCACGACCTCGTGATCATCCCCGTCGTCAACAAGATCGACCTGCCCTCGGCCCAGCCGGACGTCGTCATCGAGGAGCTCGAGAGCGTGCTCGCGATCCCGCGCGAGGAGGTCATCCTGGCGTCGGCCAAGGAGGGCACGGGCGTCCCGGAGATCCTCGAGGCGGTCGTGCAGCGCATCCCGCCGCCCGGGGGCGACCCGTCGGCCCCCGTGCGCGGCCTGATCTTCGACTCGCACTACGACGCGTACAAGGGCGTGGTCGCGTACGTCCGGCTCGCGGAGGGGACGCTCCGCGAGCACGAGTCGGTCCGCCTGATGGCATCGGGGGCCGAGAGCGAGCTGCTCGAGCTGGGCGTGTTCCGGCCGCAGCTGGTGCCCGTCGAGACGCTCTCCGCCGGCGAGGTCGGGTACGTGGCCACCGGTCTGAAGAGCGTCCGCGACTGCCAGGTGGGGGACACCCTCACCTCGGCCGAGCGGCCGGCACCCCGGCCGCTCCCCGGCTACAAGCACGCGACCCCGCTCGTCTTCGCGGGCATCTACCCCATCAACGGCCCCGACTACCCGCTGCTGCGCGACGCCCTCGAGAAGCTGCACCTGAACGACGCCTCGATCACGTTCGAGCCGGAGAGCTCGGTCGCCCTCGGGTTCGGGTTCCGTTGCGGCTTCCTGGGCCTGCTCCACATGGAGATCGTGCAGGAGCGCCTGGAGCGCGAGTTCGGGCTCGATCTGATCGCCTCGGCGCCGTCCGTGGAGTACCTGGTCACGCTCACGAACGGGCGGGGCGAGGTGCGCGTGGACAACCCCGCCGAGCTGCCGTCGGCGGGCGACATCGAGCAGATCGCGGAGCCGTGGGTGCGCGTGAAGATCGTCACGCCGGGCACGTACATCGGCACCCTGATGGAGCTCGCGAAGCTGCGCCGCGGCGCGTTCCAGTCGATGGAGTACCTCGACCAGTCGCGTGTGCTGATGCAGTTCGAGCTCCCCCTGGCGGAGGTCATCGTCGACTTCTACGACCAGCTCAAGAGCCGGACCCAGGGCTACGCCAGCCTTGACTACGAGGAGATCGGCTACCGCCCGGAGCGGCTGGTGAAGCTCGAGATCCTCGTCAACGGCGAGCCGGTCGACGCGCTCTCGATGATCGTGCACCGCGAGGACGCCCAGGCGCAGGGACGCCAGCTGGCCGAGCGGCTCAGGAAGCTGATCCCGCGCCAGATGTTCGAGGTGCCGATCCAGGCCACCATCGGGGGCACGGTCGTGGCCCGCGAAACGATCGGTGCGATGCGCAAGAACGTGCTCGCGAAGTGCTACGGTGGCGACATCACGCGCAAGCGGAAGCTGCTCGAGAAGCAGCGCGAGGGCAAGCAGCGGATGAAGCGCGTGGGGCAGGTCGAGATCCCGCAGGAGGCGTTCCTCGCGATCCTGCGGACGGACGAGCAGGGCTGAGATCGGGCAGCCCGCGAGGAGAGCACGGGAGACGGGGACCCCGGGGAGGCCAGCGATGTCCCTGCCTGTGAACGAGCTCCGGACGCTGATCGCCGTGGCGCTCGGCGGGCTCCTCCTGCTGCTGCGCCTCGACGCCGCTCGCTTCGCGTCGGCCGAGTACGACAGCGATCCCGAGGCCATCGATCAGCGCGGCGTGCGGCTGGCCTGGCCGCTCATGGCGATCGTGCTGGCGATCGGCGTCGGCGTGGCACTGCCGGAGGGCCTCTCCGCGATCGGGCTCGGCCGCGGTTCGCTGCTCTCGCCGGCTTCGATCGTGCTCGCCATCGTCGGGGCGGCCGTGGCGGTCGTCGCCCTGCTGGGGCTCGCGTGGCTGCGCGGCGCGACATGGCCGCCGCGCCTGAGCCCGCCCGGCGACACGGCCCGCTTCGCGTTCGACTCGGTGGCGACGGCGATCGTCGACGAGCTCACCTTCCGGGGCGTGCTCCTGGGCCTGCTGCTGTTGGCGGGGATCCCGGCCGGCGTCGCCTTCCTCGTCCAGCTGCTCCTGTACGGTCTCGAGACGCGGCTGGGCCGGTCGGTCGCGACGCTCGACATGCTCGTCGAGGCGCTCGCCCTGGGCGCGCTCACGGGCGTGCTGGCGATCGCCTCGGGGGCGGTGCTCGCCCCGATCGTGGCCCACGTCGTCGCTCGCTTCGCGGCCCTCGAGCTGCCCGATTCGGCGCCTGCGCTGTACCCGCGACGGCTGCTCTGAGTGTCGGCCGCGGATCGCGCGCCGGTGCCCGGGACGGGCGCCGTGCCGGCTCGAGTGACGGCGCGCCAGGAGGAACCGCCGGCGCCTCCGGGGGGCTCACCGGCGCCTCCGGGGGGCTCACCGGCGCCTCCGACGGGCTCTCCGGCGCCTCCGGTCGCCCTGTACGTCCACGTGCCGTTCTGCCTCTCGATCTGCCCGTACTGTGACTTCGTCGTGTACGCGGGGCGGACGGCGCGCGGGCCGGCCTCGCGCGTCGAGGCATACCTGGGCGCGCTCCGCGCCGAGCTCGACCTCCGCGCGGATGCGCTCGACGCCGCGCCCGGAGGGCGGCCGCCGCTCCGCAGCGTGTACCTCGGCGGCGGCACGCCGTCCCTGCTGCCGGCGCGTGCCGTGGGAACACTCCTGGACCACGTCCGCCGCCGGTACGGGCTCGCGCCCGGCGCCGAGGTGACGATCGAGGCCAACCCGGGCCTCGACGAGCGCGGCGACCTCGCCGGCTTCGCGGCCGCCGGGGTGACCCGCCTGAGCCTGGGCGCGCAGAGCCTGCATCCGGCCGAGCTGCGCCGCCTCGGCCGCCGTCACTCGCCCGGTGACGTCGCCGATTCGATCTCGGCGGCGCGTCGTGCGGGGATCCGGTCGATCAGCGCCGACGTCCTGTACGACGTGCCCGGGCAGACGGCGGAGACGTGGCGGGACACGCTGCACGGGATCGTCGATGCCGGTGTCGACCACGTCTCCGCCTATGCCCTCACGCTCGACGATCCGCAGGCCGAGGGGCTGACGGGACTCCTCGGCGACCATCTGCCGACCCGGCCCGGCGCGCGGGCCTGGCGCGCGCGGGCACGCGAGGAGCAGGACGAGGACCGCGCGGCCGACCTGTACGCGATCGCGGACGCCCTCCTCGCGGACGCCGGGCTGGGCTGGTACGAGATCTCCAACTGGGCGCGCCCCGGCAGCGAGAGCCGGCACAACCTCGCGTACTGGCGTCACGCGGCGTACGAGGCGGCGGGGCCGGGCGCCCATGCGTTCGACGGCCGGTCGCTGCGGCGGTGGAACGCGGCGCGGCTGGATCGCTACGTCGTGGCCCTGACGTCGGATCCGCCGGAGCTGCCCCCGGGCGGGGAGGAGCGTCTCGATCCGGCGACGTTCGCGGCCGAGGAGGCGATCCTCGGCCTGCGGCTCCGCGACGGGATCGGCGCGGAGATGGCGGCCCGGGAGGATGTCGCGGAGGCGCTGGGCTGGGGACGCGAGCGCGGGCTCGTGGAGGATCACGGCGGCAGGGCATGCCTGACCCTGCGGGGGCGCCTCCTCTCGAACGAGCTGTTCGGGCGGATCCTCGCCGCGGGAGCGTCGGCGTGACGGGCTCCGTTCGCTGGTCCCGCCGCCGCTTCCTCCGCGCCGGCGCCGCCGGAGGGCTCGCGCTGCTCGGCGCCTCGTGCGGCGGCCGGGCCCCGTCGCCCCGCCCGTCGCGTGCCCTCCTTCCCGAGCAGGCCCTGCCCATCCTGGCCGGCCCGGCTCCGGGCCCCGGTCGGATCGAGCGCGAGAACCGCCTGCCCGGGACCGACCTGTGGCAGCTGCCGCTGACGGGGACCGGCGACGCTGAGGGCTACTTCGACCAGGTCTCGGTCGTGCCGGGAGCGCAGATCGCGCTGCGGGCGCGGTCGTCGTCGCCGTCGGTGTCGGTGTTCGTCTACCGCCTCGGGTGGTATGGCGGAGCGGGCGGCCGGCTCGTGGGGCGCTGGATCGACGTGCCGGTCCCACCGCAGCCCGCGCCGGTCGGAGACCCGTCCACCGGCCTGCTCACGTGCGACTGGTCCGCGGTGCTGCACCTGGCCGTGCCGCCGGGCTGGGTCAGCGGCACGTACGTCGCCGTGCTGCAGCCCGCCGTCGGGGACCCGCAGTGGACGACCTTCATCGTGCGCGAGGCGCCGCCCGCCGGCGGATCCGCCGCCGCCGACTGGCGTGCCCCGGTCCTGCTCGTGTCGGCCGTCACCACCGAGCAGGCGTACAACGCCTGGGGCGGCCGGAGCCTGTACGCGGACAACAGCACCGGGCCGGCCACGGTCGCCGGGACGGCCCGCGCGGTCAAGGTCAGCTTCGACCGCCCGTACCAGCGCCTGCGCGGCGCGGGGATGCACCTCGGCTGGGAGCTGCCGCTGACGCGGTGGCTCGAACGGCACGGTTACGACGCGGGCACGTGCGCCGACCTGGACCTGGGACGCGACCCATCCGTGCTGACGGGCCGGCGCCTGGTGATCGTCGCCGGGCACCCCGAGTACTGGTCCGTGCCGATGCGGAGCGCGCTCGAGCAGGCCATCGCCGCCGGCACGAACGTGGCGTTCCTCTCGGGCGACGAGATGTACTGGCGGATCCGCTTCGAGGCATCCTCGGGAGCCGCCGATCGCACGGTCGTCTGCTACCGCGACCCATCGCTCGACCCGCTCGCCGCCTCCCATCCCGATCTGGCGACCGCCGCCTGGGGCCAGCCGCCGGACCCCCGGCCCGAGGGCCTGGTTGTCGGGCTCTCGTACGGGGACATGTGCGCCCGCCTCGCCGACATGGTCGTCAGCGCGCCGGACCACTGGGTCTTCGCCGGCACGGGTCTCGGCGCCGGCGACCGGCTGCCGCTGCTCGTCGGGACGGAGTACGACGCCTGGGACCCCGACGCGGCACGCCGGCCAGCCGGCGTGCAGGTCCTCTGCGCGTCGCCGGTGCTGTCCCTGCACGGCGGCGCGGACGTCGTCGCTCCGCCCGCGTCGGACGAGGCGAACGCCGCCATCTACACCGCCCCGTCGGGCGCGACCGTCTTCGCGGCCGGGACGATGATCTGGGGCTGGGGTCTCGACGGGTGGGGCGACCACACGTACCAGGGGGACACGACGCCGGTGGATGCCCGGGTCGCCCGCATCACCGCGAACATCCTGGATCGACTGGGCACCTGACGTCCCGCTCACACGTCCCGCTCCCGGCGTTGACACCGAAGTGCCGCGCCTGTACCATCGCCGGTGTGTTAGCACTCGGCAGGTACGAGTGCTAACGAATCGGGGCCGGAGATCGGTCCGGGAACGAGGAACACGGGGTTGGCGCGTCGCAAGGAACGCGAGCCGGGCCCGCTCGACGAGCGGGCGCTGGCGATCCTGCGGACGATCATCGAGGAATACGTCGTGACTGCGACGCCCGTCGGCAGCCACGCGCTCGTGGAACGATACGGGCTGGGCATAAGCTCGGCGACCGTGCGCAACATCATGGCCGAGCTCGAGCGCGCCGGATACCTGTCGCATCCCCACACGAGCGCGGGCCGGACCCCGACAGACGCGGGGTACCGCCTGTACGTCACCGCGGTGGCGGACGGCGTCGCCCTCGCGCCGGTCGAGCAGCTCATGATCCGGCACCAGTTCGGGCAGGTCGAGTTCACCTCGGAGCAGTGGTTCCGGCTGGCCGCCGCGACGCTCGCGACCGTGACCCGCGAGGCGGGTCTCGCGACGCCGGCCAAGCCGTCGACCGCGCGCCTGCGGCGCATGGACCTGCTGCAGGCCGGCGACCGGATCGCGGCGCTCGTGCTGGTCCTCGCCGAGGGGCCCGTCAAGCAGTGCCTGCTGCAGTTCGGCGAGCCGGTCCGACAGGAGTCGCTGGACCTGGCAGTGCGCCGCCTGAACGAGCTGCTGGCGGGTCGCACCACCCGGCAGGTGGAGCGGATCCTGGCCGGCCTCGACGCGCCCGCGGGCGGGCAGCCCGAGCCGGCCGAGCGGCGCGTCATGCGTGCGGCCGCGGCGCGCGCGCTCCAGGTGATGCAGGAGTTCGACGCGGCCGCCGTGGAGGACATGGTGAGCGAGGGCCTGCTCAACGTGCTCGCGGCGCCGGAGTTCTCCGAGTCGGAGAAGGTGCGCCGGGTGTTCGGGGTCCTGCAGGACCGCGAGTACCTCGGCCGGCTGGTGCGCCGGGTCGCGGCGCGATCGGGCGTGCAGGTCTTCATCGGGACCGAGAACGAGGTCGAGGAGATGCGGGACGTGAGCCTCGTCGTCGCCTCGTACGGCAGGCCGGGTCGCGCGGTCGGCCTGGTCGGTGTGCTCGGTCCGACGCGCATGCCGTATCCGCACGCGATCGGCACCGTCCGGTACGTGAGCGGACTCATGAACGAGCTGGTGGATCACTTCTACGCATGACCGAACGACAGCACGACGGCGCCGCGAGGCGCCGGATCCACGTGCCGGGGACGCCCCGGACGAACGGTGAGGCCGGAGCCGGGCAGCCCGGACCGGCGAGCGCAGGGGCCGCGGATGGCGGGCCCGAGCGGCCGGCGCCGGAGGCGCCGGGGGCCGGCACGCCGCAGCACGGCGGACGTGCGTCGGCGCGGCACGTCGGCGGACATCCCGGCGAGGCCGAGGCGCTCCGCGCCGAGGTCGAGAGCCTGCAGGCGGAGCTCGACGCCGCCCGCCGGGAGGCTGCCGAGATGCGGGCCGCCTGGCAGCGCAGCGCGGCAGACTTCCAGAACTACCGGCGGCGCAGCGACCAGGAGCGGGAGGCCTCGCTTGGGCTGGCCAGTGAGTCGCTCCTGCGCAAGCTGCTCGCCGTCGTCGACGACTTCGATCGCGCCCTCGAGGCGATGCCGGCCGAGCTCGAGCAGACGGGCTGGGTCGAGGGGATCTGGCTCGTCGAGCGCAAGCTGCGAGCGCTCCTCGACTCGGAGGGCGTGACCGCCATCGAGGCGGTCGGCCAGCCGTTCGACCCGCGCGAGCACGAGGCCGTCGTGCACCAGGAAACGACAGAGGCTCCCGATGGCACCGTCATCGCGGAGCTCCAGCGCGGCTACCGGCTGCGGGACCGGGTCCTGCGGCCCTCCCTCGTGGCCGTCGCCAACAACGTGGGTGGGCGTGGGTCGCCCGAAGGCGCAGCACCCGAAGGAGAGCACTGAACCCATGGCCAAGATCATCGGCATCGACCTCGGCACGACCAACTCGGTCGTCGCGGTGATGGAGGGGGGAGAGCCGACCGTCATCCCGAGCTCGGAGGGCGGCCGGACGGTCCCTTCGGTCGTCGCGTTCACGAAGTCCGGCGAGCGCCTCGTCGGGCAGCTGGCCAAGCGCCAGGCGATCACGAACCCCGTCAACACCGTCTACTCGATCAAGCGCTTCATGGGCCGGCGCTGGGACGACCCGGAGGTCCAGCGCTCGAAGGGGCTCGTGCCGTACAAGGTCGAGCGCGACGCGAAGAGCGACGGCGTGAAGGTCGTGCTCGCGGACGGGTCCACGGCCTACACGCCGCCCGAGATCAGCGCGATGATCCTGCAGAAGCTGAAGGCGGACGCCGAGGCGTACCTGGGCGAGAAGATCACCGAGGCCGTCATCACGGTCCCCGCGTACTTCGACGACACGCAGCGCCAGGCGACGAAGGACGCCGGCCGCATCGCCGGCCTCGACGTCAAGCGGATCATCAACGAGCCGACCGCGTCGGCGCTGGCCTACGGCCTGGACAAGAAGACCGACGAGAAGATCGCGGTCTACGACCTGGGCGGCGGCACGTTCGACATCTCGATCCTCGAGCTGGGCGACGGCGTCTTCGAGGTCAAGTCGACCAACGGCGACACGCACCTGGGTGGCGACGACTTCGACCAGCGCGTGATCGACTGGCTCCTGTCCGAGTTCAAGCGCGACCAGGGGATCGACCTGCGCGCCGATCAGCAGGCGATGCAGCGCCTCAAGGAGGCGGCCGAAAAGGCCAAGATCGAGCTCTCCTCGACGCTCCAGACCGAGATCAACCTGCCCTACATCACGGCCGACCAGACGGGCCCGAAGCACCTCGTGGTGACGCTCTCGCGCGCCAAGCTCGAGGACCTCGTGGCCGACCTGGTCAACCGCACGGCGGGGCCCGTCCAGCAGGCGCTGAAGGACGCCGGGCTGCGCCCGAACGAGATCAACGAGGTGATCCTGGTCGGCGGCCAGACCCGCATGCCGGCGGTCGTCGAGGCCGTCAAGGCGATGTTCGGCGGCAAGGAGCCGCACAAGGGCGTCAACCCGGACGAGGTCGTGGCGGTGGGCGCCGCGATCCAGGCCGGCGTGCTCGGCGGCGAGGTCAAGGACGTCCTGCTCCTCGACGTGACGCCGCTCTCGCTCGGCATCGAGACGCTCGGCGGGGTCATGACGCGGCTCATCGATCGCAACACGACGATCCCGACGTCCAAGAGCCAGGTCTTCTCCACGGCGAGCGACAACCAGCCGCAGGTCGAGATCCACGTCCTGCAGGGCGAGCGCGAGATGGCGTCCGACAACAAGACGCTCGGGCGCTTCATCCTCGACGGCATCCCGCCCGCCCCGCGCGGCATCCCGCAGATCGAGGTCACGTTCGACATCGACGCGAACGGCATCCTCGACGTCAAGGCGAAGGACCGCGCGACCAGCCGCGAGCAGACGGTGCGCATCACCGCCTCCTCGATGCTCTCGAAGGACGACGTGGACCGCATGGTCCGCGACGCGTCGGAGCACGCCGACGAGGACCGGCGGCGGCGCGAGGAGGTCGAGACCCGCAACCAGGCCGACACGCTGGCGTTCCAGGCGGAGCGCACGCTGCGCGACCTCGGCGACAAGGTCTCGCCCGACGAGCGGGCCGCCACGGAGCGCGCGGTGGAGGCGGTTCGCGAGGCCCTGAAGGGCAACGACATGGATGCCATCCGGGCCCGCACCACCGAGCTCGCCACGCAGCTCCAGAAGGTCGGCACGGCCGCCTACCAGGCCTCCGGGGCGCCCGGCGGCGACGGGGCCGACACGGGCGAGGGCCCGGGTGCCGGCGGCTCGCAGGGCGGCCAGGGCGGCGAGGACGAGGCCGTCGAGGGCGAGTACAAGGAAGTGTGAGGTCGACCCCGGCCCCCATCCGGCCGGGATCGAGGACGAGCGCGGACGTCGCGCCGGGTAGCCCCGGCGCGACGTCCGATTCCGGGCTCCGGTATCCCGCCCTGCCGTCCGGCCCTCCGGGGCGCCTGCTCCGCGGCCCCCCGAAGCCGGCGCAACGGCGCTCGCGGCGTCGCGCCGGCGTGCCACACTGCGCGCGTCGATCGCCGGGATCGCCGGAGGGGAGGGAGGCGGCGAGCGATGAGCGACGTCCTGGTCGGCGAGCCGCACGCACCGGCGGCGTCCCGGGCGGCGGCGCAGCCCGTGGTCGCGGGCCGGCCCACCCGGCGCATGACCTGGCGGGAGCTGTTCCAGATCAGCGTGTACTGGCTCGCGATCAACGCGCTGTGGGGCGGCGTCAACATCGAGATCCTGCCGGATCGGCTGACCGGCATGATCTGCCGCGACCTCGTCGACGCCGCGTGCCTCGGCCACGAGGCCCCGATCGTGGGCGGCCTCGTGGTGGGCAAGGAGTTCGCGAACGGCCTGATCGCGTTCGGTGGCGCGCTCGTCGCGCTGCTGGTGCAGCCGACCGCCGCCGCGATCAGCGACTACGCCAGGACCCCCTGGGGCCGTCGGAAGCCGTTCATCTTCGCCTTCACCCTGCTCGACGTCGTGTTCCTGGCCGGGCTCGCGTGGGCGAACACGTTCGTGGCCGTCTTCGCGTTCGTCATGCTGCTGCAGGTCAGCTCGAACGCGGCGCAGGGTCCCTTCCAGGGCTACGTGCCGGATCTCGTGCCCGAGGAGCAGGTGGGGATCGCGTCCGGGCTGATGGGCGTCATGATCATCACCGGCAACGTCGTCGGGCTTGCCGCCGCCGGGCTCGCCATCGCCATGGGGGACTTCCGTTTGGGCCTGGCGGCCGTGGCCGTGCTCGAGCTGGCCACGATGCTGGCCACGGTCCTGACGGTGCGCGAGCCGCCCGGGATCGCCCCGCCCAGGATCGGCGCCAGCGTCGGCGAGTCGGTCCGCAACA
>JAJYGK010000086.1 GCA_021790715.1 Chloroflexota bacterium | reverse complement strand
GCGGGCGGATCCCGAGCACCGTGCGCCCCGTCTCCCCGAACCACTCCCCGAACAGGATTCCGAAGGCGACGGTGCAGAGCCCGGCGATGACCGCGACGGGCAGCGCCGTCGCGACGAGCCCCGTGCTGCCCCAGCGCCACCGCAGGACGGCCAGCGCCGCGAGCAGCACGAGCCCGTACCCGGCGTCGCCCACCATGAACCCCACGAAGAGCGGGAACGTGACCGCCATCGCGGGTGTCGGGTCGAGCGTGCCGTAGCGCGGCAGCCCCACGAACGAGACGAGCGGCTCGAAGGCGCGCACCAGCGGCAGGTTCCGCAGGGCGACCGGCGGCTCGACGTCCTCCATCCGGCGCTCCGGCCGCTCCACCACGACCGCGTCCGGCCCGACCTCCTCCGCCAGGCGCCGTCGCAGCTCGGAGAGCCGGGCGGCGGGCACCCAGGCCGGCAGCTCGAGCATGTGCTCGCTGGACCCTGCCGATCCCATCGCGGTCGCCTCGGCCAGGCGGTCGCCCAGCACCGCCGCCAGCGCGGTCGCCCGGCCTCCGATCGCCGATGCGGCGGCATCGAGCTCCGCCGAGGCGGCGGCACGTGCCGAGGCGGTCTCGGCCTCCTCGCGCGCAAGGCCGGCGGCCACCTCCGCCAGCGGCCTCCCGGCGAGGTCCGGGGGCACCGACGTCTCGTGGAGGCCGTGCGCCTCCAGCAGCGCGCGCGCCGCCGCGGCGTGGCGCTCCGGCAGCTCGATCACCACCACGCACCGGGCGGGATCGAGGCTCGCGCGGATGGATCCCCAGCGTCCCCCGGTGATCGCGTCCAGGTCCGGGCACAGGGCCTCGAGGGCCGTCCGATCGTCCGCCGGCACCACCAGCGCCAGGACGGCGTAGCCCGGGATCGCCGGGACCCGGTCGGTGACCGACAGGAAGGCGCGCACGAGCTCGCGCCATGCGGCCAGGCGGGCGAGGCGTTCGTCGAGGCGGGCGCGCGCGGCATCGGCCGCGGCCACCCGGAGCCGCTCCGGCTCGAGTGCCTCGAGCGCGTCGCAGAGCGACCGGTCGTCGAGGTCCCAGAGGCGTGCCAGCTCACCGGGCGCGGCGGGAACCCGTCCGAGTCGCGTCGCCAGCTCCGCGGCGCGCGCCACCCGGGACTGCCGGGCGGCCAGGTCCGGGCACCCCGGGCACGGGCCGAAGACGCGGGCCTCGTCGGGGCGTGGATCGAAGGGCACGAGCTCGGCGGAACCGGCCCGGTGGAGCGCGCGCAACAGCTCGAGGGCATGCGTGCGGGGCGCGACGATGTCGACGCGCCGCATCTCGATCAGCATGGGGGTTCCCCGAGCACGGCCGTGACGACGAGGTCGACGGCCCGCGCGAAGCGTTCTCGCGCCCGCGGATCCTCCGACTCCGCCGCCGGGCGGGCCTGCCGGCGCCCGAGTGCGTCCGCCTCGGCGCGCGCGGCCTCCAGGGCGGCGGACCTCATCCCGGCCACCGCCGCACGGGACCGCGACTCGGCCTCTTCCTCGATCTCGCGTGCCCGGTCCAGGGCAGCGTGCACCAGCCGATCGGCCTCCGCCTCGGCCGCCTGACGCCGCTCCCGGGCCTGCCTCTCCGCCTCCTCGAGGGCAGAGAGGACCAGCGGATCCATCCCAGCCCCACCCCCACCGTAATCGTAGCGGCGGGCCATAGGGCCGAATCGCCCCCCGGTCGGCGCGACAAGGGACGTCGGGGAACGGGTCTCTTGCCCCGCTGCCGGCGCCGGCACGAAGGCTTCGGACTTGCTAGACTTTCAGCATGTCATTGAATATTTCACCCTCCCTAACGAGGGTGCCGGAGGATCTGCTCGACGAGCTGACCGGGTGGCCGGCCGGCGAGCGCGCCGGACTCTTCCGGCGCTTCCACCAGGGCGCGTTCAGCCTCGTCCAGCTCGCCGTGATCGCGATCCTCGAGGCCCAGGGGCCGCTCTCCATGAGCCGGCTGGCAGAGTCACTCGACGTGTCGGTCGCAAGCGCCACCGGGATCATCGACCGGATGGAGCACCGGGGGCTGGTGGCGCGCCGGCACGAGGAGGACGACAGGCGGATCGTCATCGTCAGCCTGACAGACGCCGGGACGGGCGTCTTCCGCGAGATCGCGGCCCACCGGCGCGAGCGGATGGCGGCCCTGCTCGAGCGGCTCACCGAGGACGAGCTGGGCGCGTTCGTGACCGGCGTGCGGGCCATGCGGGCCGCACGGACCCGTCTCGACGCGGAGCCGGAGGCCGCGACGGGCCGCGGCGAGGGATGCGGGCCGGGCGAGACCGCGGATGCGGCCGTCGCCGGACGAGAGCCAGCCAGGAGCGACGAGCCGGCGCGACCGGCCGGGGAGTCCGAGCGATGAGGAAGCTGCTCACCACCTACCTGGCGCCCTACCGGACGCAGCTGCTGCTGGTCGTCGTGCTGTTGACGATCCAGGCCATCGCGAACCTGTACCTGCCGAACCTGATGGCCGACATCATCAACAACGGCGTCGTCAAGGGCGACATCTCGTACATCGTCCACACCGGCATGCTCATGCTCGCCGTGACGGCGCTGCTGGTGGTCGCCTCCGTCATCGCGATCTTCTTCAGCTCCAGGACGGCCATGGCGTTCGGCCGCGACGTCCGCGGGGCCGTCTTCCGGCGCGTGCTGGAGTTCTCGGCCGTCGAGACGAGTCAGTACGGCGCGCCGTCGCTGATCACGCGGAACACGAACGACGTCACGCAGGTCCAGATGGTCGTCGTGATGGCGCTGAACGTCATGATCCTGGCGCCGATCATGAGCATCGGGGGCGTCTTCATGGCCCTGCGCGAGGACGTGCCGCTCTCCACCCTGCTGGTGGTGATCGTGCCGGCGATGGCGCTGGTCATCGGCAGCCTCGTCACGCGCGCGATGCCGCTCTTCCGGGCGATGCAGCAGAAGATCGACCGCATCAACCAGATCATGCGCGAGAACCTGAGCGGCATCCGCGTGATCCGCGCGTTCGTCCAGACGCCGCGCGAGGAACGTCGCTTCGACGAGGCGAACCTCGACCTGACCGACACGACGCTCCGCGTGAACCGCCTCTTCGCGCTGATGATC
>JAJYGK010000144.1 GCA_021790715.1 Chloroflexota bacterium | reverse complement strand
CTCGGGAGGGTCGCCGCCGAGACGCTCGCGACCGGCCTGCACCTGTCCGAGCCCCCTCCCGGCATCCCGGCCACCGACGTGGACCTGGAGGCCGGGCCGATCCGCGTGGGCCTGTCCAGGACGGCGGGCGCGGCGTGAGGATCGCCCGATGAGACGGGGGGAGCGGAAGGTCGCCGGGACCACCTGGCCGCGCCTGCTCGTGTTCGTCGGGATCGCGGCGGTCATCGTCATCGCCGACCAGGTCTCGAAGGCCTGGGTGAACGCGTCGTTCGGCGTCGCCTACACGACCGGCCCGACACCGAACGTCACGCTCGTGCCGCCCACGCCCGTGCTCGGCGACTTCGTCCGCATCGCGAAGGGCTACAACAACGGCGCGATCTTCAGCCTGTTCGGGCAGAGCGCGTCGTTCTTCGCCGTCGCGAGCCTGGTCGCGATCGCGGCGATCCTCTGGTACGAGGTGACGCGCGGCGCCCGCGCGTCCTGGCCGATGACGCTGGCGATCGCGCTCCTGCTCGGCGGCGCGATCGGCAACGAGATCGACCGGGTGCGCCTGGGCTACGTGATCGACTGGGTCGACATGGGGATCGGGACATGGCGCTGGTACACGTTCAACGTCGCCGACGCCGCGATCAGCGTGTCGATCGTGGCCCTGCTCGTGCTGGGCCTGCTCGGCGATCCGTTCGCGCCGGAGCGGCCGGACGAGGCGTCCTCTGCGACCGCCGATCCCGCTCCGCCGGGCGCCGGGCGCGGATAGATGGCGCAGCGCGTGAGCCTCGCGGTGCCCTCGGGCGCGGACGGACTGCGCGCGGATCGCTTCGTCGCGGACGCGACCGGGATGTCGCGGGCCCACGTCCAGCGCCTGATCCACGAGGGCCTGCTCACGCGGGACGGCCACGCGCTCAGGGCGAACGCCCCACTCGGGACCGGCGACCGCCTGGAGCTCGAGGTACCGGACGTGCGGCCGGCCGGGATCGAGCCCGAGGAGATCCCGCTGCGCGTGGTCTACCAGGACGACGACCTGATGATCGTCGACAAGCCGGCCGGGCTCGTGACCCACCCGTCGCCCGGGCACGCCGGCGGGACCCTGGTGAACGCGCTGCTCGCGATCGGCGGGCCGGAGACGTACGGCGGGATCGCCGGCGTCGCCCGTCCGGGGATCGTCCACCGCCTGGACCGGGACACGAGCGGGCTGCTCATGGTCGCCCGGAACGACCGGGCACAGGCGAGCCTGATGGCCCAGCTGCAGGCACGGCGGATCAAGAAGACGTACCTGGCGCTGGTGGCGGGCGAGCCGCCGGCGGCCCTGGGCCGGATCGAGGCCCCGATCGGGCGCGATCCCCGGCACCGCACACGGATGGCCGTCGTCCCGGACGGGCGACCGGCCGTGACGGCCTATCGCGTGCGAGAGCGGTTCGGGGCGTGGACGCTCCTCGAGGTGGACCTCGTGACGGGACGGACCCACCAGGTGCGGGTGCACTTCGCGTCGATCGGGCACCCGGTCGCCGGCGATCCCGTGTACGCGACGGGCGACGCGCGGCGCGGCCCGGATGGTCTCGCGCGGCTGTTCCTGCATGCCTGGCGGCTGGAGCTCGAGGCGCCGGGCGGCGGTCGCATCGTCCGTGCCACCGCGCCCCTGCCGCCGGAGCTCGAGGACGTGCTCGAGCGGCTGCGCGGGCGACGGGCGGCACCGGGGGAGGGGGCCCCGTGAGCACCGACGCCGGGCGTCAGCCGGGCCCGCTCCCCGCCGAGGGCTCGCTCCGCGCATCGGGACACGAGGCCGCCCCGCTCTCCGACGGCGGTCCGGGCGCGACCTCCGCGCGCCTGCGCGCCGCGGTCGGCGGGATGCCGGCACCGGCGGGCGTGTGCCGAGGCGCGCCCGGCGCCATGGTCGTCATCATCTCGGGGCCGTCCGGCGTGGGCAAGGACACCATCATCGACGCGCTCCGGGCCAAGCACGACCGCCCGGACTACGAGTTCATCGTGACGTGCACCACGAGGGCGGCACGCAACGGGGAGATCGACGGCAGGCACTACCACTTCATGCCGGAGGTGGAGTTCCTCGCGCTGCGCGAGGCCGGCGAGCTGCTCGAGGCGAACCAGGTGCACGGCGCGCACTGGTACGGCACGCCCAGGCAGGCCGTCTGCCAGGCGCTGGCCCGGGGGCACCACGCGATCCTCAAGATCGACGTCCAGGGCGCGCACGCCGTCAAGCAGCGCGTGCCCGATGCGCTCCTGATCTTCCTGGTGCCGCCGTCCCTCGAGGCGCTCTTCGGCCGCCTGCGGGCACGCGCGACCGAGTCCGCCGACGAGCTGGAGGTGCGCCAGCGGAACGCCGCGATCGAGCTCGCCCGGCAGGGCGACTACGACCACGTGGTGGTCAACGAGACGGGCGAGGTGGAGCGGACGGCGGCCCGGGTGTCCGAGATCATCGAGGCGGAGCGGGCGCGGCATCCCGAGCGGCTCGTCGAGCTCTGACGATGGACGGCGAGGCCGGACCTGCCCCCGCCGGCCGGCCTGCCGCGGCCCGACGGCTTGTCGAGGTGGCCGTCGACGTCCCCGGTCATGCCGACGAGACCTACACGTACCTGGTCCCGGACGAGCTCGCCGGGATGACGGCGGGCGAGGCGGTGCTCGTCGAGTTCGGACGGCGGCAGGCCCTCGGGATCGTGCTCGGTGACGCCGCCGCCGGACCCGGTGTTGCGGTCAAGCCCATCGCGGCGCGTGTCCGGACGGATGGCCCGTTGCTGCCGCCGCTGCAGCTCGCGCTGGTGCGCCGGATCGCGCGGCACTACCTGGCACCGCCGGCGGTCGCGATCCGGGCGGCCCTCCCGCCGGGCCTGCTGGAGCGCCTCGAGCTCGTCGCGTTTCCGGGCCCCGCGACGGCCGGCCGCGCGGCGACCGAGAGTCACGCGGCGACCGATGGCCGCGCCACGACCGAGGGTCACGCTGTGACCGATGGCCGTGCGGCGCTCACCGCGACCGGTCGCGCGAATGCCGATCCGCTCGATCCGATCCTCGAGCGGGTCGCGGCGTCGGGGACGGACGGCGTGGGCGTCCGTGCGTTGCCGTGGGCCGAAGGCCGTGCAGCGCTGCTGCGCGGC
>JAJYGK010000187.1 GCA_021790715.1 Chloroflexota bacterium | reverse complement strand
GTCGCCCAGCCGCTCGGGTTCCACGAGCAGCGTGCCCGGGTGGAGGACGAGCGCAACGCCGGGTGTCCCGGCGGCCGGCGTTGCCGAACGCGCGGCGAGCGGGGCTGGCAGCGCGGCGAGCGGGGCGGGCAGCGCGGCGAGCGCGGCCCCGACCCGCGCGTCCCGGCGCGCGGCGTACGGGCCATAGTCCCGGTGCGCGTGGACGGCCACGGCGCCGGTCTCGTGCGCGATCGCGGGCACGGCCTGCTCCGGTCGGCCACTCCGCACGACCAGGCGCCCGCCCCTGGCGCGCAGCTTTCGGTCGAGCGCCGCGAGCGCGGCGTCGAGCCGCTCGATCCTCCGGCCGGCGGCGCCGGCGGACCGCGCGAGATCCGGGTCGCGCACGAAGAGCGGCACGACCTGGTCCGCCGCCCGCATGGCCGCCCACAGCGCCGGGTTGTCGTCGAGGCGCAGGTCGCGGCGGAACCAGGCGATCGCGACGCTCACGCGTCGAACGCGATCGCCGGGGGAGCGGCCGGCGACGCGGGGGCGGGCCGCAGGAGGCGGGAGATCGCCTCGGCGCGGTACTCGAAGATCGCCCGCAAGCGGGACCGGACGAGGAGCGGCTCGAAGAGGTCGCCGAACCTGCCCAGCGGCACCTCGTACGTCACGTCGTCCTCGACGATCGTGGCGTCGCCGTCCGGCCGGAACGTGTGGCGGTGTTCCCAGCGCTCGTACGGGCCACGGAGCTGCACGTCGGTGAACGAGCGCGGCGGATCGTAGGTCGCGATGCGGGATCGCCAGGCCGTGCGGACGAAGGGGAACGGCGTGATCGTGTAGTCGATCTCCAGCCCCTCGCCCATCTCGGGCTCCGCGCCGCGCATGCGCATGCCCATCCAGGGCGGCGTGATCCGGGCCAGGTTGCCGGGCCGCTCGAAGAAGGCGAACACCTCCTCGAGCGGCCGCTCGACCCGCAGGGCGCCGTGGAGTCGATGGACCGGCATCGTCAGCCCCGCCGACGGTAGTTCACGAGCGCGATCGGGGCGAAGACGAGCACGATCACGACGATCCACGCGAGCGCCCCCACGATCGTGGCCGTGTCCGGCGCGCCCGAGACGAGCCCGCGCGCGGCGTTGACGACGACGGTGACGGGGTTGGCCTCCGCGATGGGGCGCAGCCAGGACGGCATCGTCTGCACCGGGACGAACGCCGAGCTGGCGAACGTGAGCGGGAAGACCGGGATGAAGATCGCTCCCTGCGCCGCCTGTGCCGACTTCGCGAGCAGGCCGATGTTCGCGCTGAGCCAGGAGATCGCGTAGCCGAACCCGACGACGAGCGCGAGCGCGAGGACGGCACCGGCCAGCCCGCCGTGGAAGCGGAATCCGATCACGTACCCGACGGCCGTCATCACGAGCACCGTGTACAGGTTGCGCAGCGCGTCGCTGAGGGTCCGTCCCACGAGCACGGCGGACGGTGCCATCGGCAGCGAGCGGAAGCGATCGACGACGCCCTTCTGGAGGTCCTCCGCCAGGCCGATCGCCGTGCCGGTGGCGCCGAACACGACGGTCTGCACGAAGATGCCCGGCATCAGGTACGAGATGTAGTCGCCACCGGGCACGCGGATCGCGCCGCCGAAGACGTACGCGAAGAGCAGGACGAACATGATCGGCGTGATCGTGTCGATCACCGCCAGCTGCGGGTTCCGGACGACCTGCAGGAGGTTCCGCCACGTGATCGTGGCGGCGTCGCCCACGACCCACCAGCTGCGCCGCGTCGTCCGCGGCACCACGCGCACCATGGATCGGGTCGTGGCGGTCATGCTGCCTTCCTCCCCTGCCGGCGCCCGCGCTCCGGGGCGTCGCCGGCCGTCTCGAGTTCTGCCTCGTGCGCCGCCCGGCGGCCCGTGAGCGCGAGGAAGACGTCGTCCAGGCTGGGCCGGTGGAGCGACAGCTCCGCAACCTCGAGCCCCGCCGCGTCCAGCCGGCGGACGACCTCGGCGAGGGTGCCGGCGGCGTGCCGGACGGGCACGTTCAGGCGGCCGGTCTCGGGATCCGGCGCCGGCTCCGCCGCCGCGAGCGGCCGGAGCAGCGCGAGCCCCTCCTCCGTGCGGGACCGGTCGGCCAGCCGGAGCTCGACGACGTCCTCGCCGAGGCGGTCCTTGAGCTCCTCGGAGGTGCCCTCGGCGATGACCGATCCCTCGTCGATGACCGCGATGCGGTCGGCCAGCCGGTCGGCCTCCTCGAGGTACTGAGTGGTGAGCAGGATCGTCGTCCCCTCGGTCACCAGCCGGGCGATGACGTCCCACAGTCCGACCCGGCTGCGCGGGTCGAGCCCGGTCGTCGGCTCGTCGAGGAAGAGCACCGCGGGGCGCCCCACCAGCGACGCGGCGAGGTCGAGGCGGCGGCGCATGCCGCCCGAGTAGGTGCGGACGGGCCGGCGGCCGGCTTCAACCAGGTCGAAGTCGGCGAGCAGCTCGTCGGCGCGCGCCCTGGCCGCGGAGCGCCCCACGTGGAGCAGCCGTCCCACGAGCTCCAGGTTCTCCCGGCCGGTGAGGTTCTCGTCGACCGCGGCGTACTGCCCGGTCAGGCCGATGGTCGCGCGCACCTCGTCCGGCTCGCGGACGACGTCGTGCCCGACGATGACGGCGCGCCCCGCATCGGGGCGCAGCAGCGTGGCGAGGATGCGGACGGCGGTCGTCTTGCCGGCGCCGTTCGGTCCCAGCAGGCCCAGGACGCTGCCCTGCGGCACGGCCATGTCGATGCCGCGCAGGGCCCGGACCGGACCGTATGACTTCGTGAGCCCCTCGACGAGGATCGCGGGCTCGCCCATGGATGACCTCCTGCTGTGAACGTGCGTCACCAGCAGTTCGCGGCCGGAGGCCTGCCGGATTGCGGATGGCGGAGGCGGCCGGGGCGAAGGCCGGGGTCGAATCGCGGAGGCCGGGCGGACGGCGGTTCCGCGGGGGCGTTCGCGCTATCGCGCGAACCCCGGCACGCGGGCGATCGCCGAGGAGGTCCACCGCCGGATCGGGTCGAGCACGACGGCGGAGACCCCGTCGGCGGCGACCATCGCGAGCGGGAACGTGAGCACCAGGATGTACTGCGGCCACTTCGTCGGCCAGACCAGCAGGAAGAGCAGC
>JAJYGK010000081.1 GCA_021790715.1 Chloroflexota bacterium | reverse complement strand
GGGGCGGGGTTCGTGGCAATGGTCCACGCCCAGGCGGTGACCTTCGGGCCTTGACCGGGTGCCTCCGCGGGCGGACGCTGTGGGCGCCCAAGGGGAGTACCCCACGGGTCCAGGGCGTCAGCCCGGCCACGTCATGGCCCGCCCTGGACGGCCGCGGGTGCAGCGGTCGGGGGAGACCTTCGGCGTCGCGAGCCGGAGGTTGCGCCATGCGCGGGAGCCCGGGGCCTGCGGGTTCGACGGTCGATGCCGGCTGCGCGGTGGGCGTCGACGCGCGGCCGGGTCCCGGTGGGGATCGGCCCTGGACGATCGGCGCGCACGAGGTCGCCGCCTCGCTCGGGACCGACCCGGTGCGCGGACTCACGTCGACCGAGGCCGCCGCGCGTTTCGCCGTGCACGGGCCCAACGAACTGGTCGAGCGCGGCACGAAACCGGCCTGGATCCTGTTCGTCGAGCAGTTCGCCAGCGCGATGATCGTCGTGCTCCTGGCGGCGGCCGCGGTCACCGCGCTGCTGGGGGATCTCAAGGACACGGTCGTGATCCTCGCGATCGTCCTCCTGAACGGGGTCGTCGGGTTCGTCCAGGAGTACCGCGCCGAGCAGGCGCTGGCGGCGCTGAAGCGCATGGCGAGCCCCGCGGCACGCGTCGTGCGTGACGGCGAGACGGTGCTCGTGCCGGCCGCCGGGATCGTCCCCGGCGATCTCGTGCGGCTCGACGCGGGCGACGTCGTGACCGCGGACCTGCGCCTGCTCGAGGCCCGCGCGCTGCGCATCAACGAGGCGGCCCTCACCGGGGAATCGGAACCCGCCGAGAAGACGACCGACCCGTTGCCCGACGTGCCGCCCGGCCTCATCGCGGACCGGCGCAACGTCGCGTTCAGCGGCACGGCCGTCACGTACGGCCGCGGCATCGGGATCGTGGTGGCCACGGGCATGTCCACGGCCCTCGGGCGCGTCGCCGAGCTGCTGCAGAAGGAGGGGGCCGGCCCGACGCCCCTGCAGCAGCGCCTGGCCCGGCTCGGCCGCGCGCTCGCGGGGCTGGCGCTCGTCGTCTGCACGATCGTGTTCGCGGCCGGCGTCGTGCGCGGCGAGCAGCCCGAGGCGATGTTCCTCGTCGCGGTCAGCCTGGCCGTGGCGGCCATCCCCGAGGGGCTGCCCGCGGTGGTCACCGTGGCGCTCGCGCTGGGCGCCCGGCGGATGGCGCGCCGGCGTGCGCTCGTGCGGAAGCTGCCCGCCGTCGAGACGCTCGGCTCGGTCACCGTCGTCTGCTCGGACAAGACCGGCACGCTCACGGAGAACCGCATGCTCGTGGAGCGGGCGTGGACGCCGGGCGGCAGCGTCACGGTCGCGGGGGACGGCTACGCGCCGGCGGGCGCGATCGTGCCGGACGGGCCCGGGCCGGCACGCGCACCCGGCGAACGCCCCAGCCTCGAGGACGCGCTCGACCGCCTCGCCCGGATCGCCGCGGCCTGCAACGATGCGACCCTCCACGCGCCTTCCGAGGCGGGCGCGGACTGGTCGATCACGGGAGACCCCACGGAGGGCGCGCTGCTCGCCTTCGCCGGCAAGCGCGGTGTCTTCGCGCCGGGGGTGCTCGCGGCGCATCCCCGCCTCGAGGAGCTGACGTTCGATCCCGCCCGTCGCCGCATGACGACGTTCCACGCCGACGACGGGTTCGTCTGGGTCGCGTCGAAGGGTGCCCTGGAGGCTCTGATCCCGCTGCTCGATCCCGCCGACGCCGGCCACCTCGGCGAGGCCGAGGCGGCCGCGGCCCGCTATGCCGCCGACGGCTACCGGGTCCTCGCCCTCGCCGACCGCGAGATCCCCGCCGTCCCGGAGGCGCTCGAGCACGGCGAGCGCGACCTGTCTCTCGCCGGCCTCGTCGCGATGGCCGACCCGCCACGGGCGGCGTCGGCAGCCGCGATCGCCGCCTCCCGGGCTGCGGGCGTCACGCCCGTCATGATCACGGGCGACCACCCGCTCACGGCGACCGCGATCGCCCGTCGCCTCGGGATCCTGGGCCCGGACCGCGAGACACTGACCGGCGTCGAGCTCGACGCGCTCGACGACGCGACGTTCCGCGAACGGGTCGAACGGGTCGCCGTGTACGCGCGGATGAGCCCCGAGCAGAAGGTCCGGATCGTCGAGGCCTGGCAGCAGCGGGGCGGCGTGGTGGCGATGACCGGCGATGGCGTCAACGACGCCCCAGCCCTGCGCCTCGCCGACATCGGCGTCGCGATGGGGATCACCGGCACCGAGGTGAGCAAGGAAGCCGCCGACATGGTGCTCGCCGACGACGACTTCAGCACGATCGTCGCGGCCGTGGAGGAGGGCCGGCGGATCTACGCCAACATCCGGCGCTTCGTGCGGTACCTGCTCACGACGAACTCCGCCGAGGTCTGGGTCATGTTCCTCGCCCCGTTCCTGGGGCTGCCGGTGCCCTTGCTGGCCGTCCAGATCCTGTGGATCAACCTGGTCACCGACGGGCTGCCCGCCCTCGCCCTCGGCGTCGAGCCGGCCGAGCCCGACGCCATGCGCCGCCCACCTCGGCCCCGCCGCGAGTCGGTCCTGGGGGCCGGGCTGTGGCAGCAGGCCCTGTGGGTGGGCCTGCTGATGGCCGCCGTCGTGCTCGCCGTCCAGGCGCTCGCCATCGAGGCGGGCTGGCACTGGCAGACGATGGTCTTCACGACCCTCGCGCTGCTGCAGCTCGGCAACGCCGTGGCGGTGCGCTCGGAGCGCCTCAGCGCGTTCTCGCTGGGGATCGGCACGAACCTGCCGCTCGCCCTGGCGGTCGGCGGATCGCTCCTCGTCCAGCTCGCGCTCGTGTACGTGCCCGGGCTGCACCCGATCTTCGTGACCGAGACCCTGGGTCCGCCCGAGCTCGCGGTCGTCCTCGTCGCCTCGGGCGCCGCGTTCGCGGCCGTCGAGATCGACAAGGCGCTGCGCCGAGGCGTGCGCCCGGCCCCCGCCGTCGCCGCCTGACGAGCGCGCCCGCGCGCGACGGGTCGGCGACGGGCGATTCAGCGCGGCGACGCGCCGCTGTAACGAATCGGCAACGGTCCGGGGGCTACGATCGATGGCGATGATCTTGCGGACGGTGTCGCTGCGCGTCCGCAGCGGCCGCGACGATGGCTTCATGGCCCAGGCTGCGCTGGTGGGCCGCTGGGCGAAGGACACCCCGGGGGTGCGCTACGTCCGGGTCGGACGGCGCGTCGAGAGCGACGGCTCCCAGGTGATGCTCTTCGTCACCGAGTGGCAGGACGCCGCGAGCCTGTACGCCTGGAACCCGCGGCCCGAGACGGTGGGCCGTGGACCGCTCAACGACGGCTCCGACCCGAACTGGGAGGACGCGCACGTGACCCTCTGGGAGGTCCTGGACGAGCCGCTGCAGCGCATGATCGAGGAGTGGGAAGCGGCGGTTCCTCCGGGTTCGGGAAGCACCGGCCAGGGGTGACGGTCGGCCGGTCGTGACCGGCTTCCGCGCCCTCACGCCGCGCGGTCGCGCCCGTTGCCTGCGTCGATCGGTGGACGCGGCGTCCGCCGTCCGACAGGTTCGCGATCGGCGAATACGCCACTCTGCCGATGCGGTCGGGCGTGCCCGGCGCCTACGATCTGGCAGGAGCCGGGACCCACGCTGGTCCCCGGCGTTCTTGGCCGGCTCGTCGCCGGCGAGGGCACCAGCGGCGACGAGCCGGTCGATGCCGTCCCCCGATCGCGACGAGGTCGGAGAGTTGCCGGGCGCCGCCGTCGAGTTGCCGGGCGCCGCCGGGGACGAGCGGCCGGGCGCCGCCGACACCCTGCCGTCATGCCTCCGCACGGCAGCCTCGCGCACGGCCGTCCGGCCCTGTCGGGCGCACCGCCCGCCACGCACGCTGCGATGCAGCACGCCGCGACGCAGGAGGTACCGGTTCGATGCTGTGCGAGAGGATCCTGCTCGCATACGACGGCAGCGAGCAGGCCCGGCGGGCACTCGAGTACGCGGTCGAGCTTGCCACGCTCTGCGGCGCCCGGATCGGGGTCGTCAGCGTCGTGCCGGTTCCTGCCGGCCACATGGCGCTCGACCCGTGGGACGACGCCAGCGTGCACACCGCGGAACTGCAGGACGCGCGTGACCGGATCCTCGAGGCCGGCCTCACCCCGACGCTGCACGAGCCCTTCGGCGACGTCGCCGAGGCGATCGTGCGCACCGCGGAGGACGGCGGGTACGACCACATCATCATGGGAAGCCGCCACCTGGGGCTCTTCGACCGGCTGCGCCGCGGCTCGGTCTCGGAGGCCGTCGTGACCGAAACCACCAGGAAGGTGACCATCGTCCACTAGGCGGCGGCGCGGAGCCGTCGCACCATCGTCACGGACCGACCCCTCGAGGCGCCCGGCGGGCTGCACACGTCGGGCGCCTCGCGTTTCCGGCTCGATCCGGCATCAACGGACTGCCTAGACTCCCCACCCATGGACGACGGCTGGCGCCCGGACGATCCGACCGGCACCGACGATCCGACCGGCGCCCCGGCATGGCCGGCCGTCTCCGGCCGGCTTCCGCCGGAGCGTCCGGCGCCGCCGCCGATCTCCGGCCGGCGCAAGCTCCTGGCCGCGTTCCTGGTCGCGCTCGTGGTGGTGGGCCTGGTCGCGCCGGTCACCGCGCTGAAGCTCTCGTCTCCCGGCCCCACGGCGACCCCCTCCGTCGCCCACGGCAGCGGCTCGGTGCGCGTTGCCGGCTGGACACCCGCGACGTACGACCCCGGGCTGCAGGGCGATTCCGGGACCGCCGCGCTGCTCGCGCAGCTGTTCGACGGCCTGACCGCGTTCGACCCGTCGCTCGCCGTCCGGCCGGCGCTGGCCGACTCGTGGACCGTTGCGCCGGACGGGCGGCAGCTCTCGTTCCACCTGCGTCCGGGGATCGTCTTCTCCGACGGCTCGCCGATCACGGCCGCCGACGTCGTGTCGGACTGGCTGCACCTGCTCGATCCCTCTCGCCACGCGCCCCTCGCGTCGCTGCTCGACGACGTCGTCGGCGCGGCGGCGTATCGCCAGGGGAGCGGGAGCCGGGCGGCCGTCGGGATCGAGGCCCGCGGGGACTCGGTCGTCGTGCGGCTGGTCGACCCCGCCGCGTGGTTCGCATCGGTCGTCGCCAGCCCGGCGCTCGCGATCGCGCCTCCCGCCGAGGCGTCGTCGCTGGACACCGCTCAGGCTCCCCCCGGCTTCGTGGGTTCCGGCGCATACGTGGTCGCCGCCGAGGACGCCGGCTCGATCACGCTCCGCGCGAACCCCCGCTACTGGGCGGGACCGCCGGCGATCGGGACCGTCGTCGTGGTGACGGATCTCGGCGGACAGGACCCGGTGGACGCGTTCGCGTCGGGTCTGGTCGACTACGTCCCCGTCGGTGAGGCCGATGCGCTCTGGCTGCGCTACGACCGGCAGCTCGGGCCGCAGCTGCGCGAGGAGCCGTCGCTGTCGGTGACGTACTACGGGTTCGACACGCGGCGCGCGCCGTTCGACGACGTGCGCGTCCGGCAGGCGTTCGCGTGGGCCGTCGACTGGCGCCGGATCGCGCTCCTCGCGGACGGGCCGGGCTCCGTGGCGACATCGATCGTCCCGCCCGGAATCCCGGGTCGCTCCGCGGCCGACTACCTGCCGCCGTTCGACCCGGCCGGGGCGCGTGCCCGGCTCGCGGCCGCGGGGTTTCCCGGAGGGAAGGGACTGCCGCCGATCACGATGGTGACGGACGGGACCTCGTACGACGAGGCCGTGGTCGAGCAGATCCGCCGGAACCTGGGCGTCAGCGTGACGCTCGAGATCGAGCCGTCCGACCAGTACGTGCAGACCCTCGCGGACGCGACCCCCGACATCTGGAGCATGGCGTGGATCGCCGACTACCCGGCCCAGGAGGACTTCCTGGGGATCCTGCTGCGCAGCGGCTCGACGTCCAACTACGGGGGATGGGACGATCCCGCGTACGATGCCGCCCTCGACGCGGCCGGACGTGCCGCCGGCCCCGCGGCCCAGGCGACGGCATACGCGGCGGCGCAGTCCATCCTGCGCGACCAGGTCCCCGTGGTGCCGCTCAGCTACGCGGCGTCCGGCTCCCACGGTACCGGCTCGTGGGCCCTGAGCAGGACCGGGCTCCTCGGCGCCGCGACGAGCGGCATGGGGATCCCGCGCTTCGCGGGACTGGCGTGGGCGCCGTGAGCACACGCGGGTCCGGCCTGTTCGCCGCCCCGCCGGCGGCGCTGCTGGCCGCGTCGCTCCTCGGCTCGGCCGGCGCGCTCGGGCCGGCGGCACCCGTGTCGGCGGCCGGAACCGTCACGTTCGATCCGCCCACCGCCACCGCGGTGCTGGGGCGGCCGCTCGTCTTCGGCGACACGTTCCGCTCGGACGTCGCGCCCGAGCGCGTGGAGGTCCTGATCTCGACCCCGTTCGTGCCGGGCACGAGCGTGGAGCAGGCGGCGCCGGCTCCGGCGGGAGGAGGGAGCTGGCGGGTCTCGGTCTCGCAGCCCGACACCGGGGCGGTCAACACCGTCTACCGGGTCGCATTCCGGGTCATGCTCCCCGGCGGCGCCACGACGACGAGCGGGACGACGAGCGCGACGGTCACCGATCCGCGGTTCGCCTGGCAGGCCGTCTCCGGCACGACCGTGACGCTGCACTGGTACGGGTATTCGCGCAGCCAGGCGCGGGCGTGGCTCGACGTGGCCGAGTCGGCCGTCGGCAGGGCGTCGACCGCGTTCGGGGTCACGTCCGTCCCGCACGTCGATTTCTTCGTGTACAGCGATTCGCAGTCGTTCTTCGACGCGGTCGGGTCGGGCGCGAACGCCGACGCCGCGGGCGTCTACATCGCCGACACGCACACCGCGGTCGGGATGATCCTGCCGTCCGACATCGGATCGAGCTGGCCGGACCAGGAGATCGCGCACGAGATCACGCACCACGTGTTCGCCGTGGCCACGCAGAACCCGTACCACGCGCCGCCGGTCTGGCTCGACGAGGGCTGCGCCGTCTACTACTCCGAGGGGATCGGGCCGCGCAACTCCGAGCTGCGGCAGGGGATCGCGCAGGGCACGATCATCCCGCTCGACGGGCTGACCGGCACCTTCCCGTCCACCACCGACCCGTTCGTCCTCTCGTACGCCGAGGCCGTCTCCGCGGTCGACGTCTTCCTGCGCACGTACGGCCAGCCCGCGCTGCGCACCCTGCTGCGCGCCTACCGGCAGGGCGCCACGGACGACGAGGCCTTCACGGCGGCCACGCACGCCGATGCCGCCGCGTTCGACGCGACGTGGCTGGCGTCGATCGGCGCGCGCCCCCCGCGCGCGTACGGTCCGCGCCCGGCGCCCGCCGGACCGGCCCCGCCCGGCTGGTCCGCCGTCCCGTCACCGGCACCCGCGTCCGCGCTGGTGCTCGCCGGCGTCGGTGCGGCGTTCGTCGAGTGGCGCCGTCGGCGCCGGGCCGCCTCGTGAGCGGGGAGGGCGCTCGTCCGGGCCGCGCCCTGCGCGAGCTGTGGGGTCGCGTGCGCCGCGTGCCCGGCTGGCAGTTCACGCTGGCCGCCGCGCTCCTCGTGCTGGGGTTCCTCATGACCGCGCAGGCCGGCGCGGAGCCGTCGCGCGTCCAGTACACGAGCCAGGAGCGCCCGCCTCTCGTCGAGACCGCCACCCAGCTGCAGGCCCAGCAGGATGCCCTGAAGGCGCAGATCCTGGACCTGCGCGCACAGGTCGAGCAGCTCGAGGCGTCCTCGGCGGGCAGTGACGCCCTCGTCACGTCGCTCAACGACGAGCTCCAGGGCGCGCGCCTGGCGGCCGGCCTGGTGGACCTCCAGGGCCCGGGCGTCGTGGTGCAGCTCGAGGACTCCACCCAGGCCGTGCCGCCCGGTGCCGCTCCCGGGGACTATCTCGTGGGCGCCGCGGACCTGCGCACCGTGGTGGACGAGCTGTGGCTGGACGGCGGGGAGGCCATCGCGATCAACGGCGAGCGCGTCACGGCGATCAGCGGGATCACCGACATCGGCAGCTCGATCCTGCTGAACGGGACGTACCTGCAGCCGCCCTACCAGGTGGTGGCGATCGGTCCGGCCGACCTGTACGACCGGCTCATGGCGTCGGCGGGCTTCGCGAGCTTCGTCAGGGCTCGCGTGGAGGCCTACGGGATCCGCCTCGGCGCCGGCTCGCTCGACACGGCCGTCGTGCCGGCCTACGCAGGGGCCGTCGCGCTCGGGTACGCGCGGCCGCTCGAGAGCGCGGCGCCCGGAGGTCCGGCGGCCGCGTCCCCCGCGGCGTCGACGCGCGCCGGATCGCCGGTCGCAGCCACGCCGCCGGGCCGGCCGGCGGGGAGCGCACGGCCGTGAACGCCGGCATGCGCTCGCGCCGGGCCCAGCTGACGATCGCGCTCGTCGCCCTCGTGCTCGGCTTCCTGTCGATCGTCCAGCTCCGCGCCCAGGCCGGCGGTGCGGGCCTGGGCAACCTCTCGACGCAGGACCTGACGACGCTGATCGCGAACCTGAACCAGCGGAACGGACAGCTCTCGTCCGAGGTGACGGCGCTCTCGGCGCAGGTGCGCGCGCTGCAGCAGGCGAGGGCCCGCGGCGACTCCGCGGCGGGCGACCTGCGCGCCGACCTCACCCGGACGCGCCTGTGGGCGGGCCTGGACCCGGTGACCGGCCGCGGCGTGGTGGTGGAGTGCGCGGGGCCCCTGACGGCGGACGAGGCGAACGACCTGCTCAACGAGCTGCGGGTGGCGGGGGCGGAGGCGCTCTCGGTGGAATCCGTGCGCGTCGTCACGGGCACGGTGGTCGCCGGCCCGCCGGGAGGCCTCTCGGTCGAGAACGCCGCGCTGCCCGACCCGTTCCGCGTGACGGCGATCGGGAACAGCATCAACCTGACCGCCGCGCTGACCCGCGTGGGCGGCATCGTCAGCAGGCTGCAGGTGACGAGCCCGGCGGTGCGCCTGACCGTGACACCCTCCGACGCCGTCGTCGTGCCGGCCACCGACCGGTCGCTGCTCCCGGCCGACGGCAGGCCGCGACTGTAGGCTGGTAGGCTGTCGCCGATGGACCACGTGACCGAGCGGGCCCTGCAGGTCGCGGCCCTGCGCGGGACGTCCTACGCCGACGTCCGCACCGTCCGACGCCTCGACGAGCGCATCACCGTGCGCACCGGAACGGTGGCCGGAGCGTCGCGACGCGAGGACGAGGGGTTCGGCGTGCGGGTACTCGTCGACGGGGCCTGGGGGTTCGCCAGTTCGTGCCGCCTCACGGTCGCGGAGGCGGAGCGCGTCGCCGACCTCGCCGTGCGCATCGCGCGGGCCTCGGCGCGTGCGCAGCGCCGGCCCGTGCGCCTGGACGATCGCCCCGTGCAGCGCGGCCGGTACGAGACGCCGGTGGCGGTGGATCCGTTCTCGGTGCCGGTCGAGACGAAGGTCGCGGACCTGCTGGCCGCGGACGCGGCCATGCGCGCGTCCGCCCCGCTCGCGTTCACGGACTCGACGTATCGCGCGCACCGCGAGTGGAAGACGTTCTGCGACAGTGTCGGCTCCGACATCGAGCAGGTGATCACCAGCACGGGGGCCGCGATCGAGGCGAACGCGGTCGACGGCGACGAGCACCAGCGGCGGTCGCACCCGGACTCCGACGGCGGCGTGCGCGGCGGCGGGTACGAGGTCGTGCGGGGTCACGCGCTCCAGGCGCACGCCCCGCGCATCGCCGACGAGGCGGTGGCGCTGCTCTCGGCGCCCCAGTGTCCGCCCGGGCGGCGCACGATCGTGCTCGATCCCTCGCAGCTGTACCTGCAGGTCCACGAGAGCTGCGGGCATCCCGCCGAGCTCGACCGTGTCTTCGGCACGGAAGCGTCCTACGCGGGGACGAGCTTCCTCACCACCGACCGGCTCGCCGAGGGGTTCCGCTACGGGTCGCCGCTGATCGACATCGTGGCCGACGCGACGGCGCCCGGCGGTCTCGGGACGTTCGGCTGGGACGACGAGGGCGTGCCGGCGCAGTCCGTGCCGCTCGTGCGCGAGGGGATCTTCGTCGGCTACCTGACGAGCCGCGAGACGGCGCCGCGGATCGACCGGCAGAGCGGCGGCGCGATGCGCGCGGACGGATGGAACCGCATCCCGCTCATCCGGATGACGAACGTCAATCTGCGACCGCGGCCGGGGATGAGCCTCGAGGAGATCATCGCGGACACCGACGACGGGCTGTACCTGGTCCAGAACCGCAGCTGGAGCATCGACGACCGCCGCCTCAACTTCCAGTTCGCGACGGAGGTCGGCTACGAGATCCGCCACGGGAGACTCGGGTCGCTGGTGCGCAACCCGACCTACACCGGGATCACGCCCGAGTTCTGGCGGTCCTGCGATGCGGTCGCCGACGAGCGGAGCTACGCGATGTTCGGGACGCCGAACTGCGGCAAGGGCGAGCCGTCGCAGTCGGCCGATGTCGGGCACGCCTGCTCGGGCGCGCGGTTCCGGGACGTGCAGGTGGGCGTCGGGCGATGGTGACGCGCGACCGCGCCCCGGAGCTGGTGGTCGCAGAGCGCCTGCTGGCGCTCGCCGAGCGGGCTGGCGCGACGCAGGCCGAGGTCGTCATGCTCGGCACGGATGCGGCGCTCACCCGCTTCGCCAACAGCGAGATCCACCAGAACGTCGCGGAGCGCGACCTCGTGGCGAGCCTCCGGTTCGTGGCGGGACGGCGCGTCGGCGTTGCCTCGAGCGGCCGCCTCGACGACGAGGGTCTGCGGGCCCTGGCCGCAGGTGCGGCCGCCCTCGCCGGGGTCCAGCCGGAGCTGGAGGAGCCGGTCGTGCTCGCCGAGCCCGGCCCGCTGCCCGCCGTCCGGGGAGGCTGGAGCGCCGCCACGGCCGAGGCGTCGCCGGAGCTCCGGGCGGAGGTGGCTGCCGCCGTCATCGGCGCCGCAGGCGAGGCCGGGGTCCTCGCCTTCGGCTCGTTCTCGACCGATGCCGACACGCTCGCGGTGGCCAACTCGCGCGGTGTACGGGCGGCCGAGACGGTGACGCGGGCACGCCTGGTCACGATCTGCATGGGCGCCGACGGCGAGGCCGGCTACGGCGAGGCGCTGGCCGTCGATGCGTCGACGATCGACGGCGCGGCGGTCGGCCGGGAGGCGGCCGGGCGAGCCGTCCGCTCGCGGCGCCCGGTGACGCTCGGCCCCGGCACGTACCCGGTCGTCCTCGAGCCGTACGCCGTGGTGGACCTGCTGGACATGCTCGGGACGCTCGGGTTCTCGGCACTCGCCGTCGAGGAGGGCCGCAGCTTCTACGAGCCCGGGAGACGGATCGCGAGCCAGATCGTCTCGACCTGGGACGACGCCACCGACCCGGCCGGCACCCCGACCGCCTTCGACGCGGAGGGCGTCGGCAAGCAGCGGGTCCAGCTGATCGACCGGGGCGTCTGCGCGGGGGTGGTCTACGACCTCGCCACCGCGGCGCGCGCGGGCCGCCGCTCCACCGGGCACGGGCTCCCGGCACCGAACACGTTCGGCCCGGTGCCGGGAAACCAGTTCATGGCCGCCGGGGACGCCACGCGCGAGGAGCTGCTGGCGGGGATCGACCTCGGGGTGCTGGTCACGCGGTTCAACTACACGAACCCGGTGCATCCCAAGCGCGCCATCGTGACCGGCATGACCCGGGACGGGACGTTCCTGGTGGAGCGCGGCGAGATCGTCGCGCCGGTGCACAACCTCCGCTTCACCCAGGGCTACCTCGATGCGCTCGCCGCAGTCGACGCCGTCGGTCGCGAGCGGCGCCTGCTGGCGGGCGAGCTGGGCACCTGCGTCGTGCCGTCCGTGCGCGTGGCCGCCTGGGACTTCACCGGCGCCACGGGTCGCTGACGATGGCCGATCACCCCGTCGTCGCATTCCGCGTCGCCGACCGCGTCCGCCTTCGCAAGCCGCATCCCTGCGGCAGCAGCACCTGGCGGGTGGTCCGGATCGGGGCGGATATCGGGCTCGTCTGCGACGGCTGCGGTCGCCGCGTGCTCCTCGAGCGCCGCGACCTCGAGCGCCGTCTCGTGGAGTTCCTCGAGCGCGGGCCGGAACCGTCCGCGGCGGCACCGTGACGCGCGCACCGGAACCCTCGGGCCTCGGCGTCCTCGCCAACCGCCGGTTCCTGCTCCTGTGGCTGTCGCAGGTGTCGACGCAGGTCGGCGGGAACATGGTCCTGTACGGCCTGACGATCCTCGTCTACGGGCTGACGAGCTCCAACTCCGCGGTCAGCCTGCTGATCCTGACGTTCCTCGTCCCGTCGGTGGTGTTCAGCGCCGTGGCCGGCGTCTACGTCGACCGCATCGACCGCCGGCTCATCCTGATCTTCACGAACGTCGGCCGGGCCATCGCGATCCTCGCGATCGCGTTCGTCGGCGGGCAGCTGTGGCTCGTCTACATCCTCAACATCCTGGTCTCGACCGCCACGACGCTCTTCGCGCCCGCCGAGGCGGCGATGATCCCGTTCCTGGTCGACCGCGACCAGCTGATGCAGGCGAACGGGCTCTTCACGTTCACGCTGAACGCGGCGTTCGCGGTCGGCTTCGCCCTGCTCGGCCCGCTCGTGGTGAACCTCGCCGGCTCGACCGTGCTGCTCGTGCTGGTCGCGGCGCTCTACGTCGTCGCCGCCGGGTTCTGCTTCACCCTGCCGCGCACCGAGCCGGAGACGCCGCCCGGGGAGGGGGCGCTGGGCGGCACGGAGCGCGCGGTCGCCGCGATGGTGGATGAGCTGCGGGAGGGCCTCGTCTACATCCGCTCCAACCCGCGCATCTTCTGGTCGCTCACCTACCTCGCGATCACCGCCTCGCTGATCGGGATCCTCGGGGTCATGGGCCCGGGCTTCGCCACCAAGGCGCTGGGGCTGCGCGAGCAGGACTTCGTGGTGGTCGTCCTGCCCCTGGCCGTGGGCATCGTGTCCGGCATCCTCGCCCTCAACGCGTACGGCCGGTATCTGCCGCGGCGGCGCGTCATCGAGGGCGGGCTCCTCATGCTGTCGGCCGCGCTCCTCGTGATCTCGCTCGCCGGCCCCCTCTCGCGGTTCCTGCTCGACGCGAGCGCGCACCACCAGGCCGTCGCCCAGCTCGGCCCGCTCGTGTCGCTGCTCTCGATCATCGTCGTGCTGGCGTTCCTGGCCGGCGGCGCGTACGCGTTCGTGGCGATCCCGGCGCAGACCCAGCTGCAGGAGGAGCTGCCGGAGGAGGTGCGGGGCCGGGTCTTCGGCGTCCTGAACATGCTCGTCAGCATCTCGAGCTTCCTGCCGATCGTCATCGTCGGCCCGGTGGCGGACCTCGTGGGCACCCCGGCCGTGCTGGTGGCGTCCGCGCTCCTCGTCGGCGCGGCCGGCATCGGCTCGATGCTGCTCGTCGCGCCGGAGCAGCCGGCCGCCGCGATCCCGCCCGCGCACGTCGCCCCGGTGGACCCGATCGCCGTCACGACGGGGCGATCGCGCGAGGAGCGGCCGGTGTCGGTGCCGGGTTCCGCCACCGACCGCGCGCGGGTGGAGGCGGGGATCGACGCGGGGCGCGCGGGGACGCGCGGCGAGCCGGTGGAGGCGGGCCTCGCCGGCAGCCCGGACGTGCCGCAGGCCCGGCGGGGGGAACCGCCTGCGTGATCGGCACGCCGGCGTCGTGGCGCGTGGTCGCCGTTCTCGCGATGGTCCTGGCGATCGCGGCCGGGCTGGTGCTCGTGCTGGTGACCCCCATCGGGGTGCTGGCACTCCTGTGCGTGGTGTTCGCCGCGATCACGCTCGTGCTCGTGCCGGCCAGCCGGCGTCCGCCGCTGCCGCCGCTCTCGGAACCCGAGCTCGCCGCGTGCGGGCCGCTGCCGACCGCGACGGTGGTCGTGGCCGGTCGCGACGAGGCAGCCGTGCTGCCCCATCTGCTGGCCGACCTGGGGGCGCAGGACCACCGGGACGCGGACGGCCGCCCGCGGTTCGAGGTGGTCGTGATCGACGACCGCTCCACCGACGCGACGGGCGCGGTCGCCGCCCGGGCGGCGGCGGAGGCCGGCATCGGCGAGGTCACGCGCGTCGTCCGGCGCGGCGCGCACGCGAAGGCGGGGGAGGGGGTCGATCACGCCGATGGCAGACCCGCGGTCCCCCTCGCGGACGGCAAGGGCGCGGCGCTCGCGGCCACGGGGCCCGACGACTACCGGGGCGAGTTCGTCGCGATCCTCGACGCCGACGCGCGCATCCCGCCCGACTACCTGCGCCGCGCCGCGTCCTACTTCGCGCGAGGCGCGGGCGCGATGACCGCGCGCAGGCGCACGCTGCGGCACCGGCCGCCCCGCGTCTGGCTCGACCAGCTCGAGGCGGCGCAGGCCGACGAGCAGGACGCGGACGGCGAGATCCAGCGGGGACGCTGGGCGAGCGGGGGGTGCAGCGAGTTCCGCGGCAACGGGATCCTCGTGCGGCGCGATCTCCTTGCCGCGGTCGGGGGCTGGCACGAGCACGCGCTGTGCGAGGACCTGGATCTCTCGTCCCGGGTGGCGGTGCTCGGGACGCGCGTGGGCTGGGCGCTGGACGTCGTCGCGTGGGAAGAGCCGGTCCTCGACCTCGGGGCGCTGCGGCGGCAGCGGCTGCGTTGGGGGATGGGGATCATCCGCCGCGAGCTGGAGCTGACCGTGCCGCTCCTGGCGAGCCGCCGGCTCGGCCTGCGCGCGAAGGTGGACTACCTGGCGTACTCCGCGCAGACCGTCCTGCCGGTCTCGCTCCTGGCGGCGCTCGTCGCCGGCGTGCTGGCGGGTGCGTGGCCGTCGCTGGTCCTGCTCTTCGCCACGTACCTGGGGCCCGGCGCCGCGCTCGCCGGAGACGCGCTCCGCTGGGAGCGTCCGGGCGGCCCGCGATCGATCCCCGAGCGGGTGGCACGGAGCGTCCGTCTGCTGGTGTTCTCGGCGCTCTGGATCCCTGTCTTCACGGTGTCCTGGCCGCTGATCGCGTTCGGGCGCGGGCCGTTGCGATACGCCAAGACGGAGCACACGGGCGCCCCGGAGGGGTTCCGGCCCGACGCCGGCGGCCCGCCCCGCTGACCCGCGACAGTTCCGCCGCCGTCCGCCGAT
>JAJYGK010000014.1 GCA_021790715.1 Chloroflexota bacterium | reverse complement strand
GTGTTCGAGCTGGCCGACACCGCCCACTACGAGGAGTGCCTGGCGGAGGTGGCGCGCACCGGCAAGCCGGGCGCGCGCGTCTGCTACTGGAACAACCTGGTGGAGCGGTCGCGCCCCGACTCGCTCGCCGGCCTGCTCGCTCCGCAGGTGGAGATCGCGAACCGGCTCCACGCGGTGGATCGTGCCTTCCTGTACTCGCGGCTCGTCGTCGAGGAAGTGCGCCCGGCGCGAGGGATTCGGGCGCGGGCCCGGATCCCCGTCGCGGCGCGAGGCGGCAGACGGTGCCGCGGGAGCGCGTGCCATGCAGCCTGACGCGCTTCCCGACGGCCTTGCTGGGACGCTTGCCGCGGTCGGCCTCGTCCTGTTCGCGTACGGGACCCTCTTCGGCGCGACGGAACTCCTGCGCCGGCATGGCGTCGCCGGCGAGACGACGCGCACGACCGCGCACGTCCTCTCGAGCCTGGTCGGCCTGGCCCTGCCATTCCTGTTCCGCTCCCCCTTGCCCGTCGTGCTGCTCGGCGTCGGGTTCGCGTGCGGCATGGTGGTCAGCCGAGCGTTCGGGATGCTGCGTTCCGTCCACGACGTGGTCCGCCCGAGCGTGGGCGCGCCGCTCTATCCACTCGGGATCGCGGCCGCGTTCGCGATCACGGGCGGCGCTGCGCCCGGGTACCCGATGGCCGTGCTGGCCCTCGGGTTCGGCGACCCCGCCGCCTCCCTCGTCGGACGCCGGTTCGGGCGCCACCGGATCACCATCTGCGGCACCACGCGAAGCCTCGAGGGCTCGACCGGCGCGTTCCTCGCGGCCAGCGCGCTGGCCGCGGTGGTGCTCCTCGGCACCGCCGGCGGGGACGTGCCGACGATCGCTGCCGCGTCGCTCACCGTGGGGCTCGCAGTGGCCGTCGCCGAGGCCCTGTCTCCGGTCGGCCTGGACAACCTCGCGATCCCGATCGTCGCCGCGGCGGTCTCGGGTGCCGTCGGCACGCCGTGGGGGCTGGCCGCCGTCATCCTCCTGCTCGTCGACGCGGGCGTCGTCGTCGCGGCACGGCGCGGGCGGCCGCCGCTCCAGCCGCTCCAGCTCGGTCGGCTCCGATGACACGCCCGATCGCCGCCCCGGTCCTCGAGCTGCGGCCCGACGAGCTCGCCGAAGCGGGCTGGGCCTCCGCCCCCTGCGCGACCACGGCGGAGCGGGCCGCCGCGTCGCCGGATCGCTTCCTGGCTCCCGATCACCCGTTCCTCCGCGAGGGAACGTGGCGCGCGTTCGTGGCACGGGAGGGGTCGGCCTCGGTCCGCGTCGTCGCAAGCCTCGATCCCCGACAGCGCGTCGACGGCGCGGCGATCGGCTCGGTCGGGTTCGTGGCTCTGCGCGGGGACGTGCGCGCGGCGCGCAGGCCCCTGCGTGCCGCCCTCGCCGCGGCGGAGGCCTGGCTGTCGGCCAACCGCGCCGCGGTCGTGCGCTGCCCGGTCCAGTTCTCGACGTGGTTCGGCCACCGCGTGATGACGCACGGGCTGCCCGCCGCCGGCGGTCCGCCGCTCTTCCCGATGGAGCCACCGCCGACGCCCCACCTGGCCTCGGTCCTCGAGACCCGCGGCTACGGCGTCGCACATACCGCGGGCTCGTACCGCGTCGACGTGGGCCGGTGGATCGCCGGCACGCGTCGGGGTGAGGACCGGCTCCGCGCCTCGGGATTCCGCGACCGGCCGGTCGACGTGGAGCGCCTGGACGACGAGCTGCGGGCGGTGCACGCGATCTCCGTGGCGTCGTTCACCGCGAGCTGGGGGTTCGCGCCCATCGGCTTCGCGGAGTTCGCCTCGATCTACCGTCCGCTGCTGGCGCTCCTCGATCCCGGGTTCGTCCGGATCCTCGACACGCCGGGCGGCGAGCCCGTGGGATTCGTGTTCGCCTTCCCCGACGGCCGGACGGACGGCGATGCCGCTCCACGGTTCGTGGTGAAGACGGCCGCCGTGCTCCCCGAGGTGCGGCGCGCGGTGCCCGGCGTCGGGATGGGCCTGACGGTCGCCGTCCACCGCCTCGCGGTCGCACGCGGGTGCCGCGTCGCCCTGCACGCGTGCGTGGCGGATGGGGCGTACTCGCAGCGCGTCTCGGCCAGGTGGGGCGATCGCATCCGCACCTACGCGACGTACGAGAAGGTGCTCCGATGACGTCTGCCGCGGGTGAGTCGAACGTCGCCCGGTTGCTCGGCGAGCAGGCGGCCGCCCACCCGGACCGGCCGGCGCTGATCCGCGGGGACGGGACCACGCGCATGACGTTCTGGCAGCTCGCCGGTCGCGCGGACCAGCTGGCGGCCGGCCTGACCGATCGCGGCCTGCGGCCGGGCGACCGCGTGGCGGTGCTGGTTCGCGACCGCGGGGAAGCCGTCGCGATCGCGGCCGCGGTCCTGTGGGCCGGCGGGGTCCTCGTGGCCCCGCCGACCGCTCGCGGATGGCGCACGGCCCTCGAGAGCAGCGCCCGGGCCAGGCCGGCGGCCGTGGTGGCCGATCCCCTGACGTGGCTCCTCGCCGCCGCCTTCGGTGGGCTCGCGCGATCGCGCCTGCGGGTCGTCGCCGCGCGTGTGCGGTGGCCCGGGTTCGTGTCGACGGCGGATCTCGCCCGAGCAGGGACAGCGTCGCGACGGAGCGGGCGCGGGTCCGGCGATCCCGTGCCGCGGCCGCCCGACGCGGCGGCGCTGCTCAGCTGGACCACCGGCTCGACGGGCCGCCCGCAGGCCATCGTCCGGACCCACGCGGTCCTGGCCGCGCAGCATGCCGCCATCGACCGGCTGCGTTCGCCGCGGCCCGGGGACGTCGATCTCCCGGGGCTCCCCAACGTGGCGCTGCACGACCTCGCGAGCGGCGTCCCGGTGGTCCTGCCACCCGCCGGCGACGGTCCCGGCGGCGACCGGCTCCGGGCCGTGGTCGTGGCCGCCGGGGCCACGACGGCGATCGGCTTCCCGTCGCTCTTCGAGCGGCTCGTCTGCGGGGCGCCCGACGGTGCGCTGCCGCTGCTCCGGTCGATCCACCTCGGCGGAGCACCGGTCGACCCGGGCCTGCTGACTCGCCTCGCGGCGGTGGCCCCGAATGCCTCCGTCACCGTCGTCTACGGCGCGACCGAGGCCGAGCCGATCGGCGCGATCGG
>JAJYGK010000156.1 GCA_021790715.1 Chloroflexota bacterium | reverse complement strand
GTCGACACCGCGCCGGGGGCGCCCGATGGATGGATGCCGGACGCGGCCGGCGCGGATGCAGCACCCGCGGAGGATGCCGTGGGCGACGGTGATGCGGCGGGGCGCCGCGTCGCGCCGACCGCGGCGACGGGCGACTTTTCTGCGCGTCCGATCGGTGACGGATGCGGCGTGGAGGTGACGGTCTTCTTCTGTACGAGCGGCGTTGCCCGTGCCTTCTCCGCCGGCACAGGCGAGTGCTGCGGTGCCACGGTCGCAGTCGGCAGGGCCGGCGCCGCGGGGGACCCATCGGTGACGGCCGCGGCGGATCCGAACGGGCTCGCCGGGTTCGTGATCCCGGGGATGCCGCTGCCCAGGTCGACCACGTAGTACGTCGTCGTTGCGCTGGCGCCGGGCCTGGCGGCGATGGCCGCGTGCCGGCCCGCCGGGTCGAACGCGAGGCCGCTCACCGCCGCGGTCTGCGGCAGGCCGACCACCTGGTCCGCCTGGGGAGCGAACTCCATGCACGAGATGTTGCCCGCAGGGCAGGCGCGATCGAGGCGCGCCCGGTAGAGCCGGACGACGTCGCCCTGGATCCCGACGAACGCGAGCTCCACCGGGGCGATGGCGAACGGCGTGGCGCCCGCGTTGGGTCCCGGGATCTGGACGGCCGGGCCCACCAGCAGCGCGCCCACGACCGCGACCAGCGCGACGGTGAGCAGGGACCCCAACGCCACGCCGTTGCCGCGCCTCGCACCCCGCAGCCGCGGCACCGGCGCCGCCCTGGGCGGCCGGACGCGGCGAACCTCGACTTCGAGCGCGGCGAGGGTCCGCGCGGGCAGATCGCGAGGGGGCACGGGCCCGGCCAGCAGCCGGATCGCGGCGCGATTCGCCCGGTATTCCGCGTCGACCTGCCGGCAGGAGGCACAGGACGCCAGGTGCGCGGCCAGCGTGGCCTCCCGGGCCGGCTGGAGGGGGCCGTCGAGCCGCTCGGCGAGCCACGAGTGCGCGCGCGCGTGGCTGAGACGGTTCCCGCGGAAGGGCGTCATCGGCGTCCTCCCGTGCGGCCCGCGATCCGCCCTGCCCCGATCACCGCCGCTCCTCCGAGCGCCGCGCCGGGTTCACGGTCGCGCCTTCCACCCGCGGCGACGCGGAATCGGCCGGGGCGGGACGGGCCTCCCCGGACGTCCGCCGCTCCTCTGCGAGGGCCACCCGGAGCGACTCGCGCGCGCGGGTCAGCAGGGCCCGGGCGGCGACGTGCGTCACCCCCAGCGCCTCGGCGAGCTCGGCTCCTGACAGCTCGTACAGCTCGGCGAGGATCAGCGCCCCGCGCTGGCGATCTGGGATCCGCGCCAGCGCCCGCGCCATCTCGCCGGAGAGACGCGACCGCATCGCGGTCTCCTCGGCCGAGGGGGCCGTCCCGCGCGACTCGCCCGACCAGGGCACGAAGCGGATGAGCCTGCGCCGGCGAAGCTCGTCGAGCGCCGTGCGGCTCGCGATCTGGAAGAGCCATGCTCGCGCGCGGTCGGGTGACTCGAGCGTGTTCAGCGCCCGAAAGGCCTTGACGAACGTCTCCTGGGTGAGGTCAGCGGCGAGGTCGTCGTCACGCACCATCCGGGCGAGGAAGCCATAGATCTCGCCGTGGTGCTGCGCGAACAGCCCCTCGATGAACGCCTGGTCGGACGTCCGCTCCGTGCTCACCGCGACCCCCAATCGCGGGAGCAGCAGGTCGATCGATGCCACCCTTGCCTCTGCCGGAGTGTCCTGCCGGACGAACGCGACGATCCGGGGGCCATCGCGGCCCATCCGGCATGCGCGACCGTCTCGTGCCGTGCGGCCATGTGACGGTCGACAGCGGTGGGCTGTGACGCGGAGCGCGTGTCGGGGGCGGCATCCCGGCCGACCGGTCGGCTCACGGGGGCCACTCTGTCCGATCGAGTCCGGCACGCGCGCGGAGCTCGGCCACGGCCTGCTCGGGGCTGACGGGGTTCACCGGCAGGCCGGTGCCCAGCTCCAGGCCGCCGATCTCGCGCAGGCGGGGGTGGACCTCCCAGTGCCAGTGGTACGTCTCGTCGACCCGCTGGTGGAGCGGCGAAGTGTGGAGCACGAGGTTGTACGGAGGATCGCCGAGCGCGTCGAGCAGCCGCAGCACCTTCTGCAGCGTCTCCGCGGCGCTCGTGAGCTGCGCGTCCGAGGCCAGCCCGAAGTCCGCCTGGTGCTGCCGGGGCACGACCCACAGCTCGAATGGCGAACGGGACGCGTAGGGCGCGAACGCGACGCTGGCCGCGTCCTCGAAGATGAGGCGCTCGCGCGACGCGACCTCCTCGCGCACCAGCCGGCAGTACGGGCAGACGCCCTCGCGGATGACGTATCGCGCCGACCCGCCAAGCTCCTCGCCGACGCGGTGCGGGATCTGGGGAAGGTCGTACACGTCGAGGCAGAGATGGTTCGTCAGCGCCCCGGCCTCGCGGCCGCGGTTCTCCACGACCTGCACGTACTCCGTCCCGCCGCGCGCCCGGGCGTCCGCGATGGTGCGCCGTGCCAGCTCCAGCATCCGGATGACGACCTGAGGCGTTTCCGTGGCGAGCGTGCCGTGGTGCTCGTGCGGCGCGACGATCGTGAGCCAGGCGCCGACGTCCGCCACGAGCCCGAGTCCGGGCTGCGGCTCGCCGTCGCGCGCGCCCCGTTCATCGCCGGCGACGCGGAACGCGTGGGCCCGCAGGGTCCGGATCCACGGCTCCGCCAGGCGCGCGCTGGTGCAGTTCTGGCACTCGCGCCCGGTGAGCGGCTGGGCCTGCCGTGCGAACCGGGGGGCTTCGTATGCCCGGTCGACCACCACGGCGACCCACCACCCCGTGATGGCATCCCTGCGCAGCTCGAAGACCCCGCCGGCCATCGGTCAACCCGTCGCGGCAGCGCCGCCGACTGCGGCAGCGTCGCCAACAGCGACCGTTCCGCCAGGCGCGGCCCCTGACGGCGATCGGCCGGTCTCGTGACGTCGAGCGCCGGCCGGCTCGATGAGGCGGCGGAATGCCGCGGCGAACCTCCATGCGGCCACCCGGACCGACTCCGTGGACGGCACGCTCAGCGCGGGCGGCCAGGCACGCTCGCGGGCGATGGACGTCACGCCGATCGACGTCAGCCCGCACGGGTTGATCAGCCCGAAGTCGTCCAGGTCGGTCGTGA
>JAJYGK010000168.1 GCA_021790715.1 Chloroflexota bacterium | reverse complement strand
GGGCCGCACCCCGAGGGTCGGGAACCGGAACACGGCCCCCTCGTGCGAGAACGGCTGGCCCGACCACGCCTGGGGCAGGATCCGCAGGATCTCGTCCATCGCGGCCCCGCGTCGCCGGGCGTCCGCGCCGAGGCCCGCGAACTCGGCCTCCAGCCAGCCGAGGCCCAGCCCCAGCGTGAGGCGTCCGTGGCTGAGCAGCGCGACGGTCGCCGCGTCCTCGGCCAGCCGCAGCGGATGGTGGAGGGGCGCCAGGACCACCCCGGTGCCGATGCCGATCCGCGAGGTCGCCTGGGCGATGGCGGCGGACACGACCAGCAGGCTGGGCATGTATCCGTCGTCCACGAAGTGGTGCTCCGTGGTCCACACCGCGTCGAAGCCGAGGCGCTCCGCCTCCACCGCGAGCCCGATCGTCTCGTCGTAGGCGCGCGTCCAGTCCGTCTCGCCGGGCCGGAGCTGAGCGGAGAGCAGTCCGAAGCCGAGTCCCACGGTCGCCTCCCCTAGCGCAGCAGCGTCGCCAGCTCGGCGACCGAGTCCACGACCAGCGACGGCCGGTACGGATAGCGGCCGACCTCGTCGGCCGCCGTCGATCCTGTGAGCACGAGCACCGTGAACATGCCCGCCTCCAGCCCCGACTTCACGTCGGTGTCCATGCGGTCGCCGATGACGCCCGACACCTCCGAGTGCGCGTCGAGCGCGTTGAGGGCGCTGCGCACCATCAGCGGGTTCGGCTTGCCCACGAAGTACGGCCCGACACCCGTGGCCGTCGAGATCAGCGAGGCCACGGCGCCGGTCGCCGGCACCGGGCCGTCCGCGGTGGGGCCGGACGGGTCGGGGTTGGTGGCGATGAACCGCGCGCCCTCGCTGACCAGGCGGATCGCCCGGGTGACGCGCTCGAAGCTGTAGGTGCGGGTCTCGCCCAGGACCACGTAGTCCGGGCTCCGCTCCGTGAGCGTGTAGCCGGCGTCGTGGAGGGCGGTGGTGAGCCCCGACTCCCCGATGACGAACGCGGAGCCGCCCGGCCGCTGCAGGCGGAGGAACTGCGCGGTGGCCAGGGCGGACGTCCAGATCGCGGACTCGGGCACGTCCAGGCCGCTCGCGCGCAGCCGCGCCGAGAGGTCGCGGGGCGTGTAGATGGAGTTGTTGGTCATGACCAGGAACCGCATGCCCAGGTCGCCCAGCCGGGCGAGGAAGGCGTCGGCGCCGGGGATGGCGGTCTCCTCGTGGACCAGCACGCCGTCCATGTCGATGAGCCAGCTGCGGATCTTGGGCGGGATCATGGGTTGCTCCTATGTCAAGCCGCAGCCGCGGTGAAGGCGATCACGGCTTGGATGCGAGCATTCTCGTCTGCCGAGAGACGGCGGAATACCTCGTCGCTGATCCTGCGCCGGAGCGCGCGGATCGCCTCGGTCTTCGAGTCCCCGGCGTCGCGGCGATGTGCGATGTACGCCCGGCCCCGCGGGTCGATCCGCATCTGGGTGATCGCGATCCGGTGGAGCGCGACGTTGAGCTGGCGGTTGCCGCCGCGGGACAGGCGGTGGCGGGTGACGTTCCCCGACCAGACCGGGACGGGCGCGCTCCCGTTGTGGCGGGCGAACGCCTCCTTCGAGCGGAAGCGGCTGATCCCGGCGCTCTCGCCGACGATCTTGGCCGCGGTCAGCGGGCCGCAGCCCGGGAGCGCGAGCAGCGACGGGGCAAGGGATCGAGCGAGCGCCCCGATCTCGCTGTCGAGCGCGCGGATGGCGGCGGACGCGTCGCTGATCCGCGCAAGGAGCGCGCGGGCGAGCCGGCCGACGACCCCGGGGGCGGCCTGGAGCCGGGCAGCGAGCTCGGCCTGGACGCGAACCCGGTCGAGCGAGCGCGCGGCCGGCTCGGCGATCCCGAGATCGAGCAGGTGCCAGCGCAGGCGCGCGATGTCGCGGGTCCGCTCGGCGACGAGGTCCTCGCGGTGGTCGACGAGCAGCCGGAGCTCGCGCTCGGCGCCGTCGAGCGTGGCTGCCGGGAGCTCGGGGTTCGCGAGCGCCGCCCGGGCGACCGCGAGCGCGTCGATCGGGTCGCTCTTGCCGGGCTCGCGGACCGAGCGGCGGAGGCCCGCCATCAGCTTGGGCGGGACCCGCACGACCGACTCGCCCGAGCGCACGAGGTCGGCCTCCAGCCGCCGGGAGAGGTGGCGGCAGTCCTCGAGCGCGAAGCGCCGCTCCGGCCAGCGGGCGGCCCAGCGGCGGAGCTCGAGATGCCCGTCCGGGGTCGCCGCGATCGTGAGCTCGCCGAGCCTGCGGCCCTGCTCGTCGATCGCGACGACGGTGTGGGTGCGCTTGTGCAGGTCCGCTCCGAGGATGACCATGAGCGTGTCGCCTCCGTGCATGCGGTGGTGGCGCACGGGCCGGTCGGCGGACACACCTGAGTGGGGGCGGTGCCACGCTCCTATCAAGTCACGCCGGTCGGCCCGACTCGTCCCCCGGCCGGCACAACCAATGGAAGCCACACCCGCTCGGTGGGCACGCATCGTAAGAGCCAAGCCGGGAGACGCAACTGAGGGTGACACTCAGCTTCATCGTACCGACTGGACGAGGCGGACCGCCGTGCGCCTAGCAGCCGGCCCGTCCCGGAAGGCGCGCCTCGGCGGGTCAGAGCCGGGCTACGGGGGCTGGGCGCCCGGTAGGGCGAACGCCGCGAGGAGCGCCATCGTTCCCCGCCGGCCGAATGCCCTCGAGAGCCCGGCGAACGCCGGGAACGCCACCACGGCGTGCCGCGGCAGCGAATCCCAGCAGCCCGGGCCAGAAGTGCAGGGCCGGTCGGGCCCAGTCGGCCTCGGGCAGCCGCCGGGGCTGCGTCGCGCCGGGAGCGGGGCGGTCCACGGTGACGGCGCCGAAGCGCTCCAGGCGGCGCCCGTCGCCGCAGTCGATCAGCTCGAGGTCCGACATGGCGCCATCGTCGCACGAGCGGCGGCAGCGCCGCCGGGATTCCGGCGCGCCCGGGAGGCGACCGGCGTCAGCCGCCCGACGGCGGCGCCGCCTGCGCGTCGTCCCCGGCGCTCGCCGCGGCCTGGCCCAGCGTCGCGCTAACCGCTCCGCCGGCCACCTCCGCAGCGATCTCCGCCAGCCGGGCACCGGAGACGGTCTCGGTGGCGATCAGCTCCGCGGCCAGCGCGTCGAGCACGCCGCGGTGCCGGCTGAGGAGCTCGCGAGCCGTGGCACGC
>JAJYGK010000096.1 GCA_021790715.1 Chloroflexota bacterium | reverse complement strand
CTCGCCAATCGACCGGCCGGGCTGGCGACCAGCCTGCGCTGGGCGGGGCAGGGGACGATGACGCCCCTGCACGATCGGCTGGGCGAGATCAGGGTGCCGGCGCTCGTCATCGCCGGCGGCCTCGATCCGGCCGGCCTGGCACGGGCCGCGGCGATCGCGGCGGCGATCCACGGGGCGAGGCTGGCGACCGTCGACGATGCCGGCCATGCGCCCCATCTCGAGCGTCCGGAGGCCTTCCGCCGGCTGATCGTCGGCTTCCTGGATGGCACCCCCGGATCGAGCGCCAGCCCCGCCCCGGCTCGGGCACCGGCACCGGCTCCGGCACTGGCACCGATACCCGCAGCAGCTCCAGCAGTCCCGGCACCGAAGAGGAGACGACCGCAATGACCGCCGCCTGGACGAAGGTCCGCGACGACAGCGACATCATCTACGAGCACTCCGGGACGGGGATCGCCAGGATGACGATCAACCGGCCCGAGGTGCGCAATGCCTTCCGGCCCCAGACCGTCAACCAGCTGATCGATGCCTTCCGCGACGCGCGCGACGACCCCTCGATCGGTGTGGTGCTGCTCACCGGGGCGGGCGACGCGGCCTTCTGCTCCGGCGGCGACCAGCGCTACAAGAGCGCCGGCGGGTATCTCGACAGCGAAGGGGTCGCCCGACTCAACGTGCTCGATCTGCAGCGCCTGATCCGCTCATTGCCGATCCCGGTGATTGCGCTCGTCAACGGCTACGCGATCGGTGGCGGGCACGTCCTCCACCTCGTGTGCGACCTGACGATCGCCGCCGAGAACGCGGTCTTCGGCCAGACCGGGCCCCGGGTCGGCTCGTTCGATGCCGGCTACGGGGTCGGTCTGCTGGCCCGGACGGTCGGCCAGAAGCGCGCCCGCGAGATCTGGTACCTGTGTCGCCAGTACAGCGCCCGGCAGGCGCTCGAGATGGGCCTGGTGAACGCGGTCGTCCCGCTCGCCGAGCTGGAGGCGGAGGGGATCCGCTGGGCGAGCGAGATCCTGGAGAAGAGTCCGACCGCGATCCGCTTCCTCAAGCGTGCGTTCAACGCCGACACGGACGGGCTGGCGGGGCTCCAGGAGCTCGCCGGCGACGCGACGATGCTCTTCTACCTGACCGAGGAGGCGCACGAGGGGAGCCGGGCGTTCCTCGAGAAGCGTCCGCCGGACTTCTCGCGCTTCCCGCGACGTCCGTGACGGGCTCACTGACGATGGCAACGGCCAGGCCCTCGTCCCTGCGCGCCCGGCTCCTCGCCTTCGTCGCGGGCCTCGCGCTCGACGCCCACGCGCAGGTTTGAGGCACTGACGCCGTGCTGATCCGTCGGGTCGAGCTCCAGCTCCTCGCGGTCCCGTTCCGGGCGCCGGTCGTCGCGGCCGGCCGGACGTGGACCGAGCGGCGGCTGGCGCTCGTCCGGCTCGCCGGCGACGATGACCTCGAGGGCGTCGGCGAGATCGCCCTCGACGGGGATCCGGTCGCGGTCGCAGCGGGCGCCGAGCCCGGACCCGGCGCACAGCCCGGACCTGGCGCCGAACCCGGACCCGGCGCCGGGCCGGCGCCGGCGGACGCCCTGGTGCTCATGGCGGAAGCACTGGCGGAGGCGCTGCGTGGCGCGCTCGTCGGGGTCGATGCGGTCGACGCGGCGGGGACCGCACGGCGGCTGTCGGTCCTCGTCAGGGGGATCGGTCGTGATCCGCTGGCCGACCTCGGGCAGATCGTCGGCTCCGGCCAGCCGCGCGGCCAGGCATGGACGGCCGGCTTCGGGCGGGCCGTCCGAGCCGGCGCCGAGGCGGCCGTTCTCGACTTTCGCGGCCGGACGCTCGGACGGCCGGTCCGCGACCTGCTGGGCGCAGGCGGGCGCGCCGAGGTCGCGGTCAACGGTCTCGTCACCGCCGCCGCGCCGGACGCGGCCGCCCGGGAGGCTGCGGCGCTGGTCGCGACCGGGTACCGGTCGCTGAAGGTCAAGGTGGGCCATGAGCGCACCCTCGACGGGCTGGTCGAACGGGTGGCGGCCGTCCGGTCCGCGGTCGGGCCGGACGTGCAGCTGCGGCTCGACGCCAATGGCGCCTGGAGCGAGGCGCAGGCGATCCGCTCGGCCCGCGCGCTCGGCCAGGTCGAGCCCGAGTACCTTGAGCAGCCGATCGCCCCACGGCTGGGATCGGCGGCGCTGGCGCGGGTGCGGCGCGAATCGCCGGTCGCGATTGCCGCCGACGAGTCGGTGACCGGTCCGGTGGCGGCCGCCCGGCTCGTCCGCGCAGGTGCGGTCGACGTCCTGATCGTGAAGCCGGCGCGGGTGGGCGGACCGGACGTGGCGCTCGAGATCGCGGCCGATGCCGTCGCCCACGGGGTCGGGGTCGTCGTCTCGACGATGTTCGAGACGGGGATCGGGCTCGCCGGCGCGCTCCATGCGGCGGCCGTGCTGCCGGGCCCGGGCCGCGCCCATGGCCTTGGGACTGCAAACCTTCTCGTCTCCGATCTCCTTGCCGGGGGGCCGCACGTTGCGCACGGCCGGCTGGCGGTCCCGTCCGCTCCGGGGCTCGGCGTCGCGCTCGACGAGCCGGCGATCGAGCGCTTCTCGTTCGGGGTGACGCGATGAGCCCGCGTTCGGCAGGACGGACGGCACGATCGCCGGGCCCGACCGGCGGCTCCAGGGTTGGGCCGGCAGGCGGGTTGGTGGCCGATTGGCTGCTCGAGGCCGCGCAGGCGACCCCGGACCGCCCGGCGGTGATCGACGACGCGGGGACGCGTTGGACGTTCGCCGAGCTGTCGGCGGCGGCCCGACGCCTGGCCCTGGGCCTCGACGCGACGGGAGTGCGGGCGGGCGACCGTGTCGCGGCGCTCCTCGCTGACGGAGCACCGTTCGTGGCCCTCGTCCACGCCTCACGCCTGCTGGGCACCGTACTCGTCCCGCTCAACCGGCGGGCGATGCCGGCGGAGCTCGGCCCCCAGCTGGCCGAGGCGGCCGCGCGCGTCCTCGTGTGCGACGGGACCACGGCCGTGGCGGCTCGGGCGGCGAGCGGTTCGGCCGGTGCCGCGAGCGGTTCGGCCGGCGAGCCGGAACCGCTCGTGCTCGGCGTCGACGAGCTCGAGCGCCTCGGGGCCAGGCCGGGCCGCGGCGGGACGGACCGGCTGCGAGACGCGGTCGATCTCGCGGCACCGGCCACGATCGTCTTCACCTCGGGCACGACCGGACGCCCGAAA
>JAJYGK010000023.1 GCA_021790715.1 Chloroflexota bacterium | reverse complement strand
CGAGCGCCTGCGCACCCTGCTCGCCGCGCGGAGCGAGGACCGCGTCCCCGATGCGGCGGTCCTCCGCGACCTGGCGACGATCGCCGGCGATGCGCCGCTCGTCGCCGAGTTCTGCGCCGACGGCACTGTCGCGGTGCGACCCGCGGCCGGAAGCGATCCGCGCATCGCCTTCCTGCTCGCCGACGTCATCCGGGCGGTGGGCGACGGTTCCTGGGCGCGGCTCAAGGTCTGCGCGAACGACGCCTGCCGCTGGGCGTTCTGGGACGGATCCCGCAACCACTCCGGCGTGTGGTGCGCGATGGCCGTCTGCGGCAACCGGGCGAAGGGGCGTGCGTTCCGGGAACGCTCCAGGATCAGGCCCGTGCGTCGCCCGGCGAAGTCCCGCGCGGACGCCTGATCCCGACCGGCCGAAGGGACCCCGACCGGCTGAAACGGGTCACGCGACCCGGCGCGTCCGGCGGTTCAGGTAGTCGACCAGCACGAACTCCTCGAGCCGCTCCGGGCTCGCGTAGAACGCGCGGCCGCGGTTCAGGCGACTCAGGCGGTCGACGAACTCCCCGAGGGCGCGCGAGCGCTCGAGCATGAACGTGTTGATCGTGATCCCGTCGCGCGTGCAGCGGCCGACCTCGCGCAGCGTCTCCTCGATGGTCCTCCGCGTCGGCGGGTAGTTGAACTCGACGCGCTCGTCCTCGATGTGGGCCGTCGGCTCGCCGTCGGTGATCACGATGATCGAGCGGTTCGTGGCGGCATCGCGGGCGAGGAGTCGGCGCGACAGGAGCAGCGCGTGCTGCAGGTTGGTGCCGTACTCGTTCCCGTGCCACGAGAGCGTCGCCAGCGTCCCGGGCGGGATCTCGCGGGCCACGTAGGCGAAGCCGACGACGTGCAGCGTGTCCCGCGGGTAGCGCGTGCGGATCAGGGTGTCGAGGGCGATCGCGACCTTCTTCGCGGATCTGAAACACCCGCGCAACAGCATCGAGCGGCTCATGTCGAGCAGGAGCACGGTCGAGGACGACGTCGACTCCTCCGCGTCGTGCACCTGGAAGTCGCCCGGCTCCAGGCGGAGCGGGGACCGCAGCGGCCCGTGCGCGGACACCTCCCGCGCCACGGCGCGGTCGAGCGTCGCCCGCAGGTCCAGGTCGAACGGGCGCCCGAACTCGTACGCCGACGTGGTATCCGTGCGCTCGCCGGCTCCCCCGGTCCGCGCGAGCCGGTGCGCGCCGAAGGCGTCGCGGCCGAGCCGGCCGAACACCTCGTCCAGCACCTTCTGGCCGATCCGGCGCTGGCCGCGGGGGGTCAGCTCCAGCCGGTCGCCGTTACGGGTCGCGTACCCTGCCTCCTCGAGCGCCCGCGCCGCGCGCTGCAGCGCCGCGAGGTCCTCGGCCGATTCCTCGTCCAACAGGCGGGCGACCTCGGCGGGATCCACCCCCGCCAGCGCGGGGGGATCGTCGGCACCCGCGAGCTGCTCGCCGAGGCGGTCGAGCTGCTGCAGGGTCGCGATCTCGTCGAGCGCCTCCTCCACGCCGAGCTCGTCGTCGCCGCGGAACGGGAACCGCTGCCCGAGGCCGTTCGGAAGCAGGCGATCGAGCGTGGCGGCCAGGCGCGCGAGGTCGTAGCGGAGCCGGTCGTCGCGGAGCAGGGCATCCAGCAGCGAGCCGAGCTCCTGGCGCTGCTCGGCGCTCATCGACCGCAGCAGCGACTGCATCGCCGCCATCCGGTCGGCCAGCTGCGCCACGATGTCGTCGAGGGTCTGCGCACCGGGGAACTGGTCGCCGTACTTCGAAAGGAACCCGCTCGCGTCGGGGTTGCCCCCGTCCAGCCGCTCCTGGAGCAGCTGCTCGAGGTCGCGGACCATCTCGCGCGTCGACTGCAGGTCCTCCGGCCGCATCGTGCTGAGACGGTCGGCCAGCCCCTGGAAGGTCGAGTCGAGCATCCGCCCGCGCAGCCGCTCGAGGAGCGCCTGGAACGCGTCGCGCGCCGCCGGCTCGAGGAACTCGTACTCCTCCAGGGCGCGGATCTGCCCGCCGACGTCGGACGGCAACGCATCCAGCGCCGCCTGCCGCCGCGTCGCCATCTCCCGCAGCATCCGACGCAGGGCGTCCCGGTCGCTCGCGCTCTGCGCGGATCGGCCCTCACGTGCGCCGGCACCCGCCGCGTCGTCCGCGGCCTCCGGGACCGGCCGGAGTCCGCCGGGCGCGGCCGGTTCGCCGCCCGGCGCGTCGCGCGCAGCGTTCGGTCCGCCGCCTGCAGCGTCCCGTTCCGTCGGGCTCGCGTCCCGTGCAGCCGGCTCGCCGGCTGCCTCCAGGCGTCGCTCGATCCCCCGGCGCTCCGTGTCGACGATCTCCTGCAGCTGGCGCCGCAGGTCCCCCAGGACGTCGTCCAGGCCGTGACGATCCAGCATCGCCCGGCGCCGGTCCGCCAGCCGCCGCAGGAGCTCCTGCAGGCCGGGCACCCCCGGCCTGCCGTTGGCACCCGGGATCCCCTCGTCGAGGACGCGTCGGAGCGCGTCGTCCAGGTCGCCGTCGGCGAGGACGTCTTCCGAGAGCGCGTCGAGCAGCTCGTCGGCGTCGATCGCGTCGAGGCGCTGGGTGCCGTCCCAGCGCCCGTACCGCACCCGGCCCCGCCCGGCCAGCCGGCCCTCCGCGGACTGCCATTCGGGCCCGGGCTGCGACTCCGGCGCGGGCTCCGAGGCGGGCCCGTCAGGCTGCCGATCCTCCGGTGGACGATCGTCCAGCGGCCCGCTCATCGCCGGTACGTCGCCCCCGCTCCGACCGCGGCGTGCCGCTCCTTGTTGAGGCGCCGCTGCAGGTGCAGGCCCTCCAGCACGAACTCGACCGCCGACGCGACCGCGGCCGGGGACTCCCCTGCCCCGAGGCGGGACACGGCCGCGCCGAGCCCCGGCACCTCGTGCGCCCAGCGCACGTAGTCGCGCGACGACACCAGCTCGCCGGTCTCGATCGTCAGCCCGCCGTCGAAGGCGGACACCACGTCGTCGAGCAGATCACCGGACAGTCGCCGGCCGAAGACGGTCAGCAGCGACCGGTTCACCAACCGCTCGACGATCCGCTCCTCCGGGATGGTGTCGCCGACGGTCTCGAGCTCGATCTTGCCGGTCGTCGACGGCAGCAGCGCGACGAGGTCGCTGACGCGCGGCGACGCCGTCCCCTCGCCGAGCCGCACGGCCCGCCGGTAGGCGTTCGCCAGGAGGGTCTCGAGGTTCGCGGTGCTCACGCGGACGCTGACACCGGAACGCTGGCTGACCTCCGGCGTCCGCCGGGCGAGGTGCGAGATCTCGGCGACCACCTCGAGCATGTACGCCGGTTCCTCGAGCTGCGGGCCGCCCGGCACGTCCTCGAACCGCGTCCGCTCCTGGCGCATGATCGAGATCTCGTGCTCGAGCGTGCGGGGGTAGTGAGTCCGGATCTGGGATCCGAGCCGGTCCTTCAGGGGGGTGATGATGCGGCCCCGGCTCGTGTAGTCCTCCGGGTTCGCGCTGGCAACCACGAAGAGGTCGAGCGGCAGGCGCAGCGTGTAGCCGCGCACCTGGACGTCGCGCTCCTCGAGGATGTTCAGCAGCCCCACCTGGATCCGCTCGGCGAGATCGGGCAGCTCGTTGATGGCGAAGATGCCGCGGTTCGTGCGCGGGATGAGGCCGAAGTGGATCGTGGTCTCGTCCGAGAGGTAGCGTCCCTCCGCGACCTTGATCGGGTCGACCTCGCCGATGAGGTCGGCGATCGTGATGTCGGGTGTGGCGAGCTTCTCCCCGTAGCGCCGATCGCGGGGCAGCCACTCCACGGGCGTGGCGTCGCCCTCCGCCTCGACGATCGCGCGGCCGGCCGTGCTGAACGGGGCCAGCGGGTCGTCGCGCAGCTCGGCCCCCGCGACGACGGGGACGACCTCGTCCAGGAGCCCGACCAGGAGGCGGGCCATGCGCGTCTTGCCCTGTCCCCGCTCCCCGAGGAAGACCAGGTCCTGGCCGGCGAGGATGGCGTTCTCGACGGCCGGCACGACCGTCTCCTCGTAGCCCACGATGCCCGGGAACAGCCGCCCTCCGGACGCGAGCAGCGCGACGAGGTTGGCGCGCATCTCCTGCTTGACGGTCCGCGGCCGGTACCCGGACGCCCGGAGCTCGCCGAGCGTGGCCGGGCGCGGGCCCCCTCCCCGCGTGCGCCGGGTCACGCGACGCCTCCCGTCGTCGACCGGCAGCGGTGCGCCTGGCGAGCGTGCCTCTGCGGACCATGCGCCGATGCCGGCGGCGACGCCTCGACGGGGACGATGCACGAGACCCCCGGTCCCCGGCCACGGGGCCGGCGGCCCGGGTGGTGCGGGAACGGGTCCACGCTGCCTCCAGGGGACGACTGGCAGATTCAGGGCGGCGAGCGTACGCGCCCGGGTGCAGTGCGTCAAACGCGGGGACCGCGGCCGGTCTTGCATCGACCGTGCGGTGCCGGGCCGCGGGGCGCGCCCCTCGCCGTCCCCGGCCCTGCGGGGGCGGCGGGCCCGATCAGGCGGGCAGGCGCCGCTCCCGGACGACGAGCTCGAGCAGGCCCCGCTCCCGGCCGATCGTGGTGGCGGGCCCGTGCCCCGGGAGCACGCGCAGCCGATCGTCGAGGGTCGCCAGCCTCGACAGCGATTCGACCATCGCCTCGGCCGACCCGCCCGGCAGGTCCACGCGCCCCCACCCACCGGCAAACAGCGTGTCGCCCGAGAGGAGCAGACCGTCGTCGGGGGCCAGCAGGCACACGGACCCCTCCGTGTGCCCGGGCGTGTGCAGCACCCGGAGGACGAGCGAGCCGAAGTGGATCTCGCCACCCTCGGCCAGCTCGACCGCGGGGACGGACGGCGGGATCGGGAACGGCGCGAACAGCGGCTCGGGACGTTCCAGCCCGTGCCTGTCGAGCGCGTGGCACGCGATCGGCGCGCCCGTGGCCGCCTGGACGGCCGCGTTGTCGCCGACGTGATCCCAGTGCCGATGCGTCGACACGATGAGCTTCAGCGCGAGATCGCGCCGGGCCAGCTCACCGGTCAGCCAGCCGACGGACGGGATCGCGGTATCGATGGCGACCGCCTCGCGGGCCTCCTCGTCGGCGAGCACGTAGACGTTCGTGGCGAGAGGCCCGACCGCCTGGGTGAGCGCCTTCACGCCTCGTCCGCGGCCAGGATGCCGCACCAGTACACGTCGAGCCACTCGTCTCGCAGCCTGGCCTGCCTGCGATGGATGCCCTCGAGCCGCATGCCGAGCTTCTGCATGAGCGCCAGCGATTTCACGGGATCGACGGTCTCGCCGACGATCTTGTGGAGGCGCATGGTGTCGAAGCCGTGACGGATCAGCCCCCGCCCGATCTCCGTCGCGTAGCCGCGATGCCACGACGACCGGCCGATGATCCACCCGATCTCGTACACGTCCGCGCGCTCCAGCGGATGGAACACGACGTGCCCGACGACCCGGCTCGACGACTTCTCCTCGAGCGCGTACACCCGGGGCGGATCCGACAGGCCCGCCTGCGCGATGAACGCCCGCGTCGCGGCCAGGTCGAACGGCGCCTCGATGAACCGCATCACCTCGTCGTCGCCCAGGACCTCGCACAGGTCCGGCGCGTCGTCGAGCGTGAGCCGCCGCACCACCAGGCGTTCGGTCTCGACCCTCAGCGTCCCGCCTCCGCCCCGCGGGCAGGCGCGCCGAGCGAGCGCCCCGGTGTCGGGCCGCCGTCGGGCAGCGCGTCGCCGATCCCGCGCTCCGCGCGGACGCGGCGGGCGGCCTCGACCACGACCCGCATCTTCTCCCTGGCCTCCTCGACCGTGCGGGTCTTCAGCCCGCAGTCCGGGTCGACGTACACGCGCTCCGGGGGCAGCACCTCCAGCGCCCGACGGATCCCGGCCGCCGCCTCGTCGACCGTCTCGATGCGATGGCTGTGCACGTCCACCACGCCGAGCCCGATCGCCTTGGTGAACGGGACCTCGCGGAAGCGCTCCAGCAGGTCGTAGCCGGAGTTCGCCATCTCCAGGTCCACCTGGTCGACGGGGATGTCCAGCATCGTCGGGTAGGCCTGCATGAAGTCGCCGTAGCAGATGTGGGTGATCGCGTGGGCCTGCAGGCCGTCGGTGACGATCGCCATCGCCTCGGCCACCAGCGGCAGCTCGTCCATCCGGGCAGACGCGGCCGGCTCGTCGACCTGGATGAAACGCGCGCCCGCGGCGGCCAGGTCCATCGCCTCCTCGTGGATCGCGCGCGCCAGGTCGAGGACGAAGTCGCGCCGCGAGCCGTAGTGCTCGTCGAAGCTCCAGTCGGCGATCGTGTACGGCCCCGTCAGCATCCCCTTCACGGGGCGGTCGGTGAGCGACTGGGCGAACGTCCACGCCTCGAGCGTGATGGGATGCGTCCGCCGCACCTCTCCGACCGCGATCGGCTTGCGGTAGTAGCGGTTGCCGTAGCTCCGCACGAGCCCGCCGATCTCGAATCCGGCCAGCTCCTCGGCGAAGTACGTCGCCATGTCGCCGCGATACATCTCGCCGTCGACCAGGATGTCGACGCCGATCTCCTCCTGGAAGCGGATCCAGTCCTCCGTCGCGCGGCGCTCGAGGGCCTGCAGCTCCTCGTCGCCGAGGCGGCCGGCGGCGTGCTCGGCGCGCGCGCGGATCAGCTCGGGGGGCTTGGGGAACGATCCGACCGAGGTGGTCCACAGCCCGTTGCTCATCGCTCGCCCCTCCGGGCCTCGGCCTGCGCGGCCGGGTTCGTCTTCTCCGCGGCGCCGGGCCGCCCCGCGGGCGGTGCGTAGCGGCCGAGCGCGGCGCTCCGGATGTCGACCGCCCGCGGATCCATCTGCCTCGCGAGTTCCTCGGGGTCGGTGATCGCCGCCTTGCGCGCCGCCTCGGCGAGCGCCTCGATCTTCGCCTTCGCGCGATCCCGGGGGAGGTACTCCAGGCTCGCCGAGGGCGCCAGCGCGACGCGGTCGAGGCCACGCGCCTGCGTGGAGGCCGCGTAGTGGGCGGCCCAGATCATGACCGGCTCGTCATCCGGCATCGTGTTGCGGGCATCGGCCACGCCGCACACGATGCCGCGCTCGTGCGGGGCACGGGCGATCAGCTCCCAGTTGTCGGGTCCCGCGATCAGGTCGAAGAGGTAGCTGCGGAAGGGCGCCTCGAAGAGGACGTCCGCCCCGACCGCCGCCGCGTCGCCCATCGTGATCGACAGGCAGAGGTGCAGGTCGTCGAGGTCGCGCGTCACGCGACGCAGCGCCTCGGCCGCGAGCCGCCGCTCGGCGTCCTCGTCCGGGCCGATCAGGGTCAGCGCGTTCTCGTCGAGCTGCACGACCGGCGCCCCCGCCGCGCGCAGCGCGCGGAGCTCCTCGTTGAGCGCCTCGGCCAGCGCCAGCACGAGCCGCTCGCGTCCGACGTCGCCGGCGTCGGACAGGCGGCCGAGCGTGTACGGCCCGACGAGGCACTGCTTGACCGGCGGCGCCTCGACGCCGCGCTCCCGGGCGAGCTCCGCGGCCGTGTCGCGGGCGAACTGCCAGTCGGCGACGGTGACGGGCGACTCCCATCGCGGCATCTCCGTCGCCCGCGGCTGCCGGAAGTACGTGTTCGTGTCGAAGTAGCGCAGGAGCCCCGTGATCTCGAACCCGCGCAGCCCGCCGGCCATCGCGGTCTGCTGGTCGTCCCAGCGCACCTGGCCGTCGGTCAGCAGCTGCAGCCCCGCGTCGAGCTGCTCGGCCATGACCTCGCGGACCAGCTCGTCCTGCACCGCGCGGAACGCCGGCTCGTCGATCTCCCCGCGTTCGAGGCGCGCGTGCGCCGAGCGGAGGCGGAAGGGCCGGCCGGGCAGCGGGGTTCGGGGGTAGGCACCGACGAGCGTGGCGAACATGCGGACTCCGGGGCAGGGTGAAAACGTCGCCGATTGTACGGGAAACCCCCCTGGCCTCCCTTCCGCCGGCCGGTGGTCGGTGCGCCGGCGACGGATGGCCGACAATCCGGCCATGACTGCACCACGCATCGCTTCGGGCGCCCCTCCCGCGCTCGTGCCGGCGGTCGCCGTTCGCGGCACCCACGGCGCCGTCACCTCGGCGCACGCGCTCGCATCCCAGGCCGGGATCGGGATCCTGCGGTCCGGCGGCAGCGCGGTCGATGCCGCGATCGCCACGAACGCCGCGCTCGCCGTCGTCACCAGCTACATGTGCGGGCTCGGCGGCGACGCCTTCTGGCTCATCTGGACGCCCGGCGGCGGGCTGGAGGCCCTGAACGGCAGCGGGCGATCGGCCGCGACCGCGACGCCGGCCGCGGCCCGCGCCGCGGGGCTCGAGCGGATGCCGCTGCGCGGGCCGTGGACGGTCACCGTGCCGGGCGCCGTCCGGTCCTGGGGCGACGCCCACGAGCGGCACGGGCGGCTCGCCTGGCGCGCGCTCCTCGAGCCGGCCATCGACCTCGCCGCGGGTTTCCCGGCCAGCCCGGCGTGGAGCGCGACGATCGAGCGCGCCGCCGCGACGTTCGGCACGGACTCCGACTGGGCGCGCGTCTTCCGCCCGCACGGGCGCCCGTGGCGGGCCGGCGAGGCCGTCCGCCTCCCCGCACTCGCCGGCACGCTCCGGCGCCTCGCGGACGAAGGCCCCGGCGACGTCTACGAGGGAGACCTCGCCCGGCGCGCGGCGACGTATCTCGAAGCGCACGGGTCGCCGCTGCGCGCGGCCGATCTCGCGGCGCACCGGTCGGACTGGGCCAGCCCGATCCGGACCACGTACCGCGGCATCGAGACCGCGTCCCACCCGCCGAACAGCTCCGGCGCGGTGGCGCTCGAGCTGCTCCAGGTGCTCGACGCGCTCGATGCGCCGGACGCGGCGGCGTTCGGGCCGCACGGGATCTCGGACCCGCGGTGGGTGCACCTGCAGCTGGAGGCGGCGCGCCTCGCGATCGCCGACCGCGACGCCCTCCTGAGCGATCCCGAGACGATGCCGCCGGACGCCCTCGCGCGCCTGCTCGACCGCCGGCATGCCGCGCAGCTCGCCGCGCGGATCGACCCGGCGGGCGTCCTGCCCCCGCGCCCGATCGATGCGCCGGTGGCCGGCGGCACGATCTACCTGGCGGCGGCCGATGCGTCCGGCATGGCGGTCAGCCTGATCGAGTCGAACTACGCGGGGTTCGGGTCCGGGCTGGTCGATCCGGAGACGGGAATCGCGTACCAGAACCGCGGCGCGTTCTTCTCGCTCGACCCGGCACACGCGAACGTGCTGGCACCCCGCAAGCGGACGATGCACACGCTGACGCCGGGGATGCTGCTCCGCGACGGGCGTCCGTGGGTCGTCCACGGCTCGATGGGCGGCGAGATCCAGCCGCAGGTCTTCGCGCAGTTCGTCTCGGCCGTCGTGGACGGTGGGCGGTCCGTGGCCGACGCCGTCGCGGCGCCGCGCTTCGCGGCCGACCCGGAGACCCACTACGCGCCGCCCGCCGTGTCGCGGCTCGAGGGTGGCATGCTGCCGGGCGTCGGCAGGGCCCTGGCCGAGATGGGACACCGAGTGGCGTGGACGGAGCCGCTGTCCGGCGCGTTCGGACACGAGCACGCGATCGAGTTCGTCCACGACGACGAGGGCGCCGACCCGGCCGATCCGCCGGTCTCGTTCGTCGCGACCGCCGATCCCCGCTCCGAGGGCGCCCCTGCCGCCTGGTGAGGCGAGCGCATCCCGCCGATGCGGGCCACCGCCGCCGTGCGACGGCAGGCCCGCCGCCCGGGGCGGGACCCGCGCCGACGCTCGCTATACTCTCGGTCGGCCGGTCGCGCCGCGCTCACAACCTCCGCGGCTGGCCGTCCCATCTCATCGTGCCGCCGGTCTCCCGTCCGTCCGGCAGGCCCCAGGGAGCTGGTCCAGTGAGCTCGAACGTCGGCCAGAACTACCCCTACACGCGCGAGACCGAGCCGGAACGGGCCGCGGCCGTGGAGCAGGCGGCCGCCCGGTTCGACGGGTTGCGCGACCGGATCGCGAGCGAGGCCACCCCCCTGCCGGTGGCGGACCGGGACGAGCTGTGGTGGGTCTGGGCGTGCCCGGACGACGGCGCCCTCGGGCGCCTGCACGTCGCGGGATACGCCCGCGACCGGCACGCCGTCTACGCGATCTGCGACAACTGCGGGAAGTCGTTCCTGCGCTGATCGCCGCCGATGGCGAGCAGCAGTCCGGCGAGCAGCGCGGTCCGGTCCGCGATCGACTCGACCTCGATGTACTCGTCCGGCGAGTGATCCAGCCCGCCGATCGGGCCGAGCCCGTCGAGGGACGGCAGGCCCTCGCCCGCGGTCGTGTTGGCATCGGACGCGCCCCCGGTCGCCGCATCGTGCAGGTCGAAGCCGAGCGCGCCCGCGATCGCGGCTGCGGCAGCGACCAGCTCGGCCGTCTCCGGCAGCCGCTCCATTGGCCAGTGGCGCCCGGCCTCCACGACGTCGCACGTCACGTCGGGCACGATCGTCGCGGCGGCGATCTCGCGGATGGCGGCCTCGGCGGCCACCAGCGAATCGCGCGTCGGCGAGCGCAGGTCGACCTCCAGGACCGCCTCGTCCGGCACCACGTTCGGGCGCGTGCCGCCCCGCAGCACGCCCACGTTGCACGTCACGCCGGGCCACCGCCCGTTGAGCGCCTGCAGGGCGATCGTCTTGTGGGCGGCCTCGAGGATCGCGCTGCGGCCCTTCTCGGGTTCGACGCCGGCGTGGGCCGCGCGGCCGTGCACGACGAGCCGCACCGACAGGTTGCCCTTGCGGGCGCTGACGATGTCGCCGTTCGCCCGCGCGGATTCCAGGACGAGCGCCACGTCGTGCCCGGCGGCGAGCGAGCGGATGATCGGCGTGCTGACGGGCGAGCCGATCTCCTCGTCCGGGTTGGCGACGAACGTGAGGCGGGCGAGGGGGAGCCACGGCAGCGCGGCCGCGGCCGGCCCGTCGCCCCCGGCGGCGGCCTCGCCCGCGGCGGACGCATCGCCTGGAGCGGTCGCCCGCAGCGCCCGGAGCGCGTGCAGGCCGGCGAGCACGCCCGCCTTCATGTCGCACACGCCGGGCCCGTATGCCCGGTCCGCCTCGATCCGGAACGGCCGGGCGGCCGCCGTGCCCGGATCGAACACGGTGTCGAGATGCGCGATCACGAGGACCCGTCCCCGGCCGGAACCCAGGAAGGTCGCGACCACGGTGTCGCCGAGCGTGGCGTCGGGCCGGACCTCGACCGATGCCCCGAGCTCGCGCAGCGCATCGGCCGCCCAGCGCCCCATCGCGTCGACGCCGTCCTTCGTGTACGAGCCGCTGTCGATCGCGACGAGCCGCTCGAGGTCGTCGAGGTAGCCGGGAAGCCCGGCGGCGACCGTGGCCCGCAGCCGGGCGATCGTGGCCGGGGATACGGCGGAGAGATGATCCATGCCCGGAATCTACGGCGTCGGCGGGGCGCCGAGGCGGTACCATCCGCCCGATCGACCCGCCGTGGCCGGCGGTCCCACCACTCGACCGAACCGTGAACGCCGTCACCGAACATCCGCTCGTCAGCCGCATCGACCGGCCAACCCGGCGACGCGCCGGCGTGCATGCCCGCGCGCTCCGACGCGAGTGGTCGCGCCTCCACGAGCCGCGACGCCTGCTCGCGATCGCGCTGCTCGCGCTGACGGGCGGCATCATGGCCGCCTTCCTGATCGCGCGCGGCGACCTGGCGGGAGCGGATGCGCGCGCCTACTGGGCCGGCGTCCGGGTCTGGCTGGCCGGCGGCGATCCGTTCCGCCCGAGCGGCGTCTTCCTGCCCTACGTCTACGCGCCCTGGCTGCTGCCGCTCTTCCTGCCGTGGGCCATGCTGCCCTGGAACGTCGCCTGGGTCGTGTGGCGCGGCGCGAACGTGCTCCTGTTCATGTGGTCGGTCGAGTGGGCGTACCGCCGCCGGCCGCTCTCGACGGCCGTTGCGATCGTGCTCCTCTCGCCGCCGCTGATCGCGACCCTCGACACCGGCAACGTCACGCTGCTGCTCACGCTCGCGGTCTGGCTCGCCCAGTTCACCGGTCCGCGCGTCGGCGGGGCGCTCTGGGCGCTCGCGGCGAGCATGAAGTGGTTCCCGGCCGTGCTCTTCGTGTTCCTGCCGCCGCGCGCCCGCACCTGGGGCCTCGTCGTCGCGGCGCTTGCGGTGCTGCTGATGCTCGCCACGTGGCCGGCCACGATCACCCAGATCGACACGGCGCTGAATTTCCCGCACCCGCTGCGGATCGACTACCTGCTCGTCCTCTGGGCGGCCGTCCCCTGGCTCTGGCGCCACGCCGACCCCTTGTGGTGGGCGAACCGGCGCGAGTTTCCCGGCGCCGTCCACCTCGCGCGCGCCCGCGTGGCCGGGGCCTGGGCCGCGGTCCGGACCGACCCGACGGCCGTCCGGCTGCAGGCGCGGCGCGGCCTGCGCGAGCGGGTCAGGGCCTTCTTCGGCCTGGCGTGATCGCCGGCTGGCAGACGGCGCACCAGTAGACCCGGCGGGCGTGCGGGCCCGCCACGGCCGTGCGGATCGGGTGGCCACAGCGACGGCAGGGCCGTCCGGCGCGGCCGTAGACCCACAGCCTCCCGCCCGGGCCCGGCGCGCCCGCATCGGCGACGCCGACGGTCGTCCTGGGCCGGCCGTGCGCGTTGGCCTGCAGGAGCCGCCGTCCCGTCGCCACCAGCCGCGCGAGCGTGCGATCGTCGAGGTCGACCACGGGGGCGAACGGGTCGACGCGCTCCACGAAGCAGACCTCGCTGCGGTACACGTTGCCGATCCCGGCCAGCGCGCGCTGGTCGAGCAGGGCGTCACCGATGCTCAGCGCCGCCCGTGCCGGGGCGCGCAGCCGGCGGACCGCCTCCTCGTCATTCGCCTCCTCGTCACCCGCTTCTCGACCACCCGCCAACTCGCCGCTCGCCCCCTCGTCGCCCGCCGCAGTTCCTGGAACGGAATCAGTGCCGGGTGCGGCACCGGCCGGAGCCGTCGCCAGCAGGTCCGGCCCCAGCCTCGAGAGCACGGGGTGGATGGCCAGGGCCCGCGATTCGACCAGCTCCACCGTCGGCGCCGAGAAGCAGACGGCGACCGCGCCCGGGACCTCGACGACCGCGACGGCCTGCCCGGCCGGTCGCCGCCACGCCTCGCCCTCGCGGTAGCGGTGCCACGAGCCGTGCATCCCGAGGTGCGTGTGGAGCGTCAGCCCGCCCTGCGCGACGATCAGCAGGTGCTTGCCCCGCGCCTCGACCCGCTCGATCGTCCTGCCCTCGAGCAGCTGCAGGCGCGCGCCGCCGGGTCGTCCGCGCGCGGCGGCCACGCGGCGGCCGACCAGCACGGCCCGCAGGACCTCTGCCGTGCGGAAGAGCGTGTCGCCCTCGGGCACCGCTCGTCCCTGCCCCGCCGCGGCCTCAGAAACCGGGGGACCCGGCGGCCGCCGGCCGGCGGGGCGGCTGCCAGCCGCGATACGAGCGCCGGAACCCGGCGGCCTCGACCGCCGCACGGTGGACGGAATCCTCCACCGGGATGCCGTCGATCCGCGCCAGCTGCAGCGAGCGGACCCGGCCGTCCGCGGCCAGCCCGGCGAGCGCGCCCAGTACCGCGGCCGGCCCGCCCGGTCCGTCGAAGGCGGGCAGCGTCTGCAGGGAACGGCCGCCCCGGTCGAGGAAGGCCGCCGCGGCGCCGTCGAGCAGCACGACATACGCGCCGGCGACGCGCCCGAGGGGGTGGGCCGGCCGTTCGTCGCCCCGGTGCGGCCACGGCAGCGCGGCCCCGTACGGCTGCGCCGGGTCCGCCGCGGCCAGCACGAGCAGGTTGTCGGGGTCGGGATCCGCGCCCGGATCGCGGCGCTCGGCCCGCAGGCGGTCCACCACGCCCGGCAGGGCGAACTGCGCGGCGCCCAGGCCCTCCACGAAGTAGCCGCGGCGGACCCGGCCGCGCTCCTCGAGCTCGCGCAGGACCGGGTAGATCGCCGAGAATCCCCCGGGGAGCGGCTCGGACGCGGCGCCGTCGCGCGTGGCGATCCCCTGCCGTTCGAGCACGGCGAGCGTCCGCGCGTGGAGGCGTGCGGCGGTGGCGATCGGCGGCTCTGCAGGCCGGGACGCTTCCGAACCGCGAGAGGCGGCTCCCGGCGGCATGTCCGGGACGCGCGGCAGCTGCACCAGGGACCAGCGCCCCGCGGCCTCCGGGGGCACGCCGCGAATCCCCCGCCGCGCGCCTCCGGCCGACGACGGGCGGCGCCAGCGGAGCGCACGGAGCGGGGCGAAGGTGTCGTTCGTGACGGCCCCGTTCCAGGCGAGGTCCCACAGCGCATCCAGCAGGTCGCGTTCGGACGGGACGCCCTCGTCGCGGTCGCGCGCTGCGGCGTGGGCGGCCGCCAGCAGGTCCCGGTAGAACGAGGCGCCGTGGCGGGCCAGGTGGGAGACCAGCGCATCCCGGAGCCAGGCGGCACTCCGGTCCGCACGGTCCGCGCCGTCCGCGGGTTCCGGGACCGTGGCCGGGGCCGGGGACACCGCGACGGCGTCGTCGAGGAGGAGCGGGAGCCGGTCGGGGCGGTACAGCGCGATCCTGCCGTCGTCAGGCCCCAGGCGCCCGTGCCCGACCCAGGCGACCTCGCCGGCCGCGCCGAGCTCGTCCAGCAGGCGGGGAGCGTAGCCGGGAACCCGCGCCGGGAGCACGTCGCGCTCGAGGACGCTGGCCGGCAGCGGCAGCCCCTCCAGCTGGGCGACGACCTCGACGAGCCGCTCCGGCCCGCCGGATCCGCCGCGCCCCACGCCATGCCAGGCCGGCAGGAAGCGCGCGTAGGTCGCCTGTTCGACGGGCTCGATCTCGCGCCGCAGCCGGGCGAGCGAGCGGCGGCGCAGGGCGCGCAGCACGTCTGCGTCGCACCATTCCCGGTCCCAGCCGCCCGGGCGGAACTCGCCGCGCAGGATCCGGCCGTCCGCCAGGAGCTGTTCGAGGACCCGCTCGACGGCGAGCGCGGCGATCCCCCAGCGCGCGGCCGGCCCGGACGGCAGGAACGGACCGTGCGTCCGCGCCCAGCGGAGCAGCAGGCCCGGCAGCGGATCGGCCGCAGGCTCGAGGAAGGCCGCCGGCGTCCCCGGCGGCGCGGCGATCCCCAGCGCGTCGCGGTACCGCGCCACGTCCTCCGCCGCGATCCAGCGCGGCTCGCCTCCGACCCGCGTCCGCACCGCGCGATGCTCGGCCTCGAGCGCGGCCAGCCATGCATGCGCCGCGGAGGCGCGGGCGGTCTCGTCCGTCCCGGCCACCCGGGCCGCGACCTCCGCCTCCGACAGGTCGCCCAGGCGTCGCAGCAGGTCGTGCACCTGGTCGGCGCTGCGCGGGCGGCGCTCGCCGGACAGCGCCTGGAGCTCGAGCTCCAGCTCCGTGAGCGCATCCCGGTCGAGGAGCTCGCGCGGCTCCTCCGCCCC
>JAJYGK010000141.1 GCA_021790715.1 Chloroflexota bacterium | reverse complement strand
CGAACGGTTCGAGGCGCGCGGGCTGGCCGATGCCCCGCTGGTCGATCGCGCCCGCGAACTCACGGTCATCCAGGCCGAGCAGGGCTACGAGTCGGAGCTCGTCGAGGACGCCCAGGGGATCCGCCTCATCGAGCACAACTGCCCGATCCACCAGGTCGCCACCGAGGCGCCGGCGGCGTGCGAGGCGGAGATGCGGCTGTTCAGCGAGGTGCTCGGCGCGGACGTCGTCCGAGAGCGGCACATCGCGGCCGGCGGTCGCAGCTGCGAGTACCGCATCCGCGGGCACACCGCCGGGCACTGACGGAGCCGCCGCCGAAGCGCCGACGGCCTCCGGGCCGAGACCGCCCCAGCGGCCGCTCCCGCGCCGACGGCCGAGACCGGGCCGGCGACCGATCGGGCCCCTAGCCCTCCTCGCGCTCGACGGTCTTGCGCGCGGGCGTATGCCGTCGTGCCGGCGCGGCATCCGCGACGCCCTCGACGAACGAGGCCTGCCGGGCGCACTCGGCCGCCTGCAGCTCCTCCTCGACGGAGAGGATGCCGAGCCGCGACAGCGTCGCCAGCTCGTCGCGGATGTATGTCTTCAGCATCTCCGGGCCGTCGGTGTTGATCGTGTACTTCACGCCGTTGCGGCGGAACGTGTCGAAGATCCAGCGGAACTCGTCCCAGCCCGACACCACCCTGGTGTTGAGGTTGCTGGTGGGGCAGATCTCGAGCACGATCCCGCGCTCCCGGATCATCGCCATCGTGCGCGGGTCGTAGGCCGACTTGATGCCGTGCCCGATCCGCGATGGGCACAGCTGCTCGATCACCTCGGCGACCTCCTCGACGGGCCCGGCCTCGCCCGTGTGGACGGTGACGCCCAGCCCGTGGCGGCGCGCCCGGTCGAACAGGCGACGGTACTCTCGGACCCGGAAGTCGGGGGTCTCGGGGCCGGCCACGTCGATGCCGACGACGCCGCGGTCGGCATAGGCGATCGCCTTCTCCGCGATGATCTCGTTGAGCTGGTACGGAAAGGCGCGGTCGAGGCAGAAGATGAGCCCGGGGCGCACGGGGTATTCGAGGACGGCGCGATCCATCCCGCGGATGGCTGCGCTGATGATGTGGTCGAGGTCCTGCTCGCCGCCGCGATTGCGCTTCATCGGGTTGAAGCGCAGCTCCATGGTCGTCACGTTGTTCTTCCGGTACGCGCCGCCCACGACCTCGTAGACGGATCGCTCGATCGCGAGCGGGGACGACTGGATGAGCTCGGTCCAGTGGAAGAGCTGGAGGTAGCCGTCGAACGAGTGACCACGGCGCGGCGACACCGTGATCATGTCGCGGAACTCCCAGTAGTCCTTGGTGGGGAGCTTGATGCCCTGCGCGTGGGCGATCCCCCACATCACCGCGGGCGTGACGGCACCGCCGAGGTGGCAGTGCAGCTCGGTCACCGGGACACGGCGCGGAAACGCGGACGGCATGGTGCCCAGATGCTAGCGGAGTCGAGGCCGGGGGCGGGCGGCACGGGCGTGGTGGCCGGGGTCCGTGCGGGCTGCCGCGATCCGCAGGCGGGCGAACCTGGACGACGTGGGCGGGCGGCCGTGGTGGCCGGGGTCCGTGCGGGCTGCCGGATTCCCGCCAGGCGTCGACTACGCACGTCCGACGACGCAGCCTGCCAGGCCGAGTCGGGCCGCTGACGGCGTCACGGTCTCCTCTGAGCACGGCCGAGCGACGCGGGAGCCTCTGCGCCGCCGTGGAGGGGCCGGGGACGGTGCCGCCGGCGTGCATACGCGACACCCGACGGGATTCCGGCACGTTCGGAGGCGGCAAACGCCGCCAGGGCGGGGATTGTCGACATCCCGCGAGCATTCGGCAGGTCTCACCATCCGAAGGGCCGGGGACCGGGATCCGCCGGCCCGCGGACCGATCAGGCCTGGGATCGCCGGCTCACGGACCGACGAGGGCCGGAGCCCGGGATCCCGAGCTCCGGGCAGCGAGCCCCGCCCGGGTCATGCGCCCGGCGCGGGACAACGGCTGCGCACGGCGGCGGTCGCGAACAGGAACCGACCCCGCCCCTACCGCCAGGTCGGCCGGTTCTCGTGAGCCCCGGCCAGCAGACGACCCTCCGCGAACCGGTCGAGCGCGAACGCCGAGATGTCGACCGTGCTGGCGCGTCCGTCGACGATCAGCTCGGCCATGCAGGCGCCGACGGCGGGGGCCGTCTTGAAGCCGGTGCCGCTGAACCCGCACTGCAGGAAGAAGCCGTCGGGCCCGGCCGCGCCCAGGATCGGCCGCTGGTCCGGCGTCATGCCGTCCTGGCCCCGCTGGGCGCTCTGCAGTTCGCCGTCGACCATGCCGGGCACCCGGCGGCAGATGCGCTCGACCGCGCGCTCGACGAAGCCGGCTCCCGGCTGCAGCACATCCTCCGGCTCGCCGCCGATGGCGGCATCATCCTCGAGCCCCACGAGCGTCAGGTCGCGGCCCTCCGGCCGGAAGTACATCGCATTGCCGTCGTCGATGACCGTGGGGTGCCCGGCGCGGAGCGAGGCGGGCCGCCGGAAGTAGGCGGTGTCGTGGCGCCAGACCGTGATCGGCACGTCCAGGCCGACGAGTGCGGCCACGTTCCCGGCCCACGCACCGGCCGCGTCCACCACGACCGGCGCGGAGAAGTCGCCCTTCGTCGTCGCGACGCCCGTCACGCGGCCGCCGTGCACCCGGATGCCCGTGACGGTCGCACCCTGCACGAGCCGCGCGCCCCGATCGCGGGCCGCAGACAGGAACGCGGCCGTGGTCCCCGACGGATCCGCGTACCCCGATTCCGGCTCATACGCCGCCAGGTCCACGTCGTCCACGTCGAATGCCGGTGCCAGCCGCCGCACGTCGTCGGACGTCACGAGCAGGGTGGGGATGCCGATCGCCTGCTGCATCGCGACGTTGTCGCGCAGGCGCGCCTCGGAATCCCGCGCGTACAGCTGCACGAAGCCGGTGCGCGTGAACCCGCACTCGCCGCCGACGCGGTCCCGCCAGTCCCGGAAGTACGCGAACGACGCCCAGGCCAGGCGCGCCTCGGGCTCCAGGTCGTAGTGCATGCGGACCAGACCGCTCGACAGGCCAGTGGCGCCGCTCGCGAGCGTGCCGCGTTCGACCACGACCGGACGGACGCCGCGTTCGGCCAGGTGGAACGCCAGGCTCGCACCCTGCACGCCCGCTCCGATCACGATCGCGTCGGCCGTCTCGCTC